>JANNGJ010000520.1:0-8531 GCA_031403815.1 Burkholderiales bacterium
CTGGCCGCGGCCGAGAAAATCCTGGTCGATCGCGGCGTGTTGAAGCCCGGCGACACCTATGCCATCACCTGCGGCGAGCCGATGGGGCACCCGGGCGGCACCAACATGCTGAAGGTCTGCCGGGTCGGCTGAGCGCCCTAGAATTGAGCGAGTTTCATCCTGGGTACAGCCTTTTTTGAGGACCGCTCCATGCCACTCGTCTCCATGCGCCAGTTGCTCGACCACGCCGCCGAGCACACCTACGGCATCCCGGCCTTCAACGTCAACAACCTGGAGCAGGTGCAGGCGGTGATGACCGCGGCAGCCGAAGTTGGCGCGCCGGTCATCCTGCAGGCCAGTGCCGGGGCGCGCAAGTACGCCGGCGAGGCCTTCATCAAGCACCTGATCCTGGCGGCGGTCGAGCAGTACCCGAACGTGCCCCTGGTGATGCACCAGGACCACGGCCAGAGCCCCGACATCTGCAGCGGCGCCATCAAGCTCGGCTTCTCCTCGGTGATGATGGACGGCAGCCTGGAGGCCGACGGCAAGAGCATCGCCAGCTACGACTACAACGTCGAGGTGACGCGCAAGGTGGTCGACATGGCGCACGCGCTGGGCGTCACGGTCGAGGGCGAGCTCGGTTGCCTCGGCTCCCTCGAAACCATGATGGGTGACAAGGAAGACGGCCACGGCGCCGAGGGCACGATGACGCGCGAGATGCTGCTCACCGACCCCGAGCAGGCGGCCGATTTCGTCAAGCGCACCCAGCTCGATGCCTTGGCCATCGCCATCGGCACCAGCCACGGCGCCTACAAGTTCAGCCGCAAGCCCACCGGCGACATCCTGGCCATCGACCGCATCAAGGAAATCAACAAGCGCATCCCGACCACCCACCTGGTGATGCATGGCTCCTCGAGCGTGCCGCAAGATTTGCTCGAGCAGATTCGCCAGTACGGCGGCAAGATGAAAGAGACCTACGGCGTGCCGGTGAGCGAGATCCAGGAAGCCATCAAGTTCGGCGTGCGCAAGATCAACATCGACACCGATGTGCGCCTGGCAATGACCGGCGCGGTGCGCAAGTTCCTGCACGAGAACCCCGACAAGTTCGACGCCCGCGAGTGGCTCAAGCCGGCGCGCGAGGCGGCCTACCGCATTTGCAAGCAGCGCTATCTCGAGTTCGGATGCGAAGGCCAGGCGCCCAAGATCAAGCCGCAGACATTGGGCGAAGTGGCCCAGCGCTACGCCAGCGGGGCGCTGGCGCAGACCGTGGCCTGATGGCAGCGTTGCTGCAATCCACGCTGCACTCGCTGCCCCTGGTGGCGCGGGGCAAGGTGCGCGACAACTACGCGGTGGGCGACGACCGCCTGCTGATGATCGCCAGCGACCGCCTCAGCGCCTTCGATGTGGTGATGGGCGAACCCATCCCCGGCAAGGGCGAATTGCTCACGCGCATGGCGCTGTTCTGGTTTGCGCGCCTGGGCCACATCGTGCCGAATCACCTGACCGGCGACGACCCCGAGAGCGTCGTCGCACTCGACGAGCGCGCGCAAGTGCGCGGCCGGGCCATGCTGGTCAAGCGCTTGAAGGGCCTGCCGATCGAAGCTGTGGTGCGCGGCTACCTGGCCGGCTCGGGTTGGAAGGCCTACCAGGCCAGCGGTGAGGTCTGCGGCGTCAAGCTGCCGGCGGGCCTGCACAACGCCAGCCGCTTGCCCGAGCCGATCTTCACGCCGGCGACCAAGGCCGAGATGGGCGAGCACGACGAGAACATTTCCTTCGCGCAGGCCGGGCAGATGATCGGCAGCGACCTGGCCGAGCGTGTGCGCGCGATCTCGATGCGCCTGTACCGCGAGGCGGCTGAATTCGCACTCGGCAAGGGCATCATCATTGCCGACACCAAGTTCGAATTCGGCCTCGCACCCGATGGCACCCTGACGCTGATGGACGAGGTGCTGACGCCCGACTCGTCGCGCTACTGGCCGCTTGAGAGCTACCAGCAAGCCGTCGAGCGCGGCGACAACCCGCCCAGCTACGACAAGCAGTTCGTGCGCGACTGGCTCGAGAGCGCCCGCGTCGACGGCGCCGCGTGGAACAAGCGCGCGCCGGCGCCGGCCCTGCCGCCCGAGGTCGTGGACAAGACCGCCGCCAAGTACCGAGAGGCCCTCACGCGCCTGGCGAGCTGACATGGCGCGCTCGCGCCTGATGGCCACGCTGGACGCCGCCATCGCGGCGGCCAGCAATCCGGTCGAGGCCAAGTGCCTGCGCGCCGAACGCGCCGGGCTGCTGGCACGGCAGGGTCAGCTCGAAGCCGCCAAGACCGTGATCGATGAATTGAACGCGCAACTGGCTTGGCAATCGAGCACGCCTTTGCGCGCGTGGGTCGCGCTGGCAGAGGGATTGCAGGGCTACTACAGCACGCTCGGCCTCGGCGCGCAAACGAGCATCGAGCTGGCCTACATGCTCGCGCGGGACAACGGCGCGCTCAAACGGCTGCACGCGCTGGCGGCGGGCTGGTTGGCCCACATGGCGTATGCCCATGAGGACATGGCGCGCGCGGCCACATTGGTGCGCGAGGCCCTGGATGTCGCCTTGCCCGAGCACCGCGGCGCGCGTGCACGCGCCGCCCTGGTGGCCGGCTACGCTTATCACTACGCGGCCGGCAACACGCGGGCCCAGCCCTGGTACGAAGCTTCGCGCCGCCACGCGATTGCCGAAGGCGACGAAGCCCACTTGTCGGCGCTGATGCACAACCAGGCTGCGTTGCGCGCCAGCCAGGCCCGACTGGCCTTGCTGTTCGACGTTGCGGGCAATCAGGCCGCCCAAAGCGACGCGGTGAGCCATGCCTTGCTGGGCGCCGAGTCGATCGGCCACTACGACGCCGGCATCGGCACTGCGTCGCTCGGCTCGATGGTACCGATGCTGCGCGCGCAGGTGCTGACTGCACAGGGCCGGTGGGCCGAGGCATTGGCGCTGTTCGAAACGCATTTCGACCTTGCCCTGAGCGACGGCCTGACGCGGCAGTCCCCCTGCCTGCTGGCGGACCGCGCCTGGTGCGAGTGCCACAGCGGCGCGGCGCGCAAGGCCAAGGTGCTGGCGGCCGCGGCCGAGCAGGCATTGACCCAACCCTGCGACAGCGACGACTGCGCCATCGCCCACGCCCGACTCGCTCAAGTCAGCGACAGGCTCGGTGACGCCGCCGCGGCGCAACGCCACCGCGATGCTGCGCAAACCCACTACAGCGCGCATCGCGAGGAACAGCGGGGGGTGCTGGCGCTGCTCGATCAAGCCTTGGACGGGTTGGACCCCGGCCGCGTTTGAGCCCGCATTTGAGCCCGCGTTCGAGCCAGCGTCAGAACAGCGCCATGCTCAGCTTGCGTCGGTACTGGTCGACCACCGGGTCCGTCACCGTGCTCGGCGCCGAGCGGCCGGTGAGTTCGAGCGCGCCCTTGGCCGGCTCGTTGGCCGAGGGCTTGGGCGCCGGCTTGCTCATCAGGGTCAGGATGGCGACGTAGGTCTTGCGTGCGGCCTCCTGGTTCCAGGCCTTGTCGCGCATCACGATCTCAAGCAATTCGTCCATGGCCTGGGTGAAACGGCCGGCGGCGAATTCACTTTGCGCGAGCTCGAAGCGAGCGTCGAAGTCGCGCTTGTTGGCCGCAATGGCGCTGGCCAACGCCGCGGCGCTGCGGGCGGTGGCTGCCACGCGGTGCGCCGCCAGCCAGCGGCCCAGGGCGTCAAAGCGAGCCTCGCCGAGGGCCTTGCTGGCCAAGGGCGCGAACGCCTGCTCGGCCAGGGCCAGTTGGCCTTGCTCGAGCAGCAGCTTGACGTAGTCAAAGCGCGCGCCATCGTTGGCCGGGTCGATGGCCACGGCTTGTTGCAGCTTGGCCAGCGCGGCGGCGGGGTCGCCCTCGGCGATCAGGGCGTCGGCATCTTCGACCTCGGCCTCGGCTTCGATTTCGTCCGGGCTTGGCACATGCTTGTCGAGGAAGGCGCGGATCTGGGCTTCGGGCAGGGCGCCGACGAAGCCGTCGACCGGGTTGCCGCCGACGAACATGACGCAGAAGGGGATCGAGCGCACGCCGAAGGCCTGGCTCAGTTGCGCGGCGATCTCGGGCTGGTCGTCGCTGTTGAGCTTGGCCAGCTTGAAGCGGCCGGCATAAGCCACCTCGAGCTTCTCCAGCACCGGGCCGAGCTGTTTGCACGGGCCGCACCAGGGCGCCCAGATGTCGAGCAGCACCGGCTGTTGTAGTGAACCGTTGATGAGGTCGGCTTCGAAATTGGCGAGCGTGATGTCTTGCATGGGTGGGTGAGTGGCTAGGGGCGCGCCGCCTACAATTCGAGGCTTCTGCAGCAAGCAACCGGAGCGAGCCCTTGAACGAGCCCCGCCCCTTGGTCGGCGTGGTGATGGGTTCGGCCAGCGACTGGCAGACCCTGCAGCACGCGGCCACCATTCTCACCGAGTTCGGTGTCGCCCATGAATGCCGGGTGATCTCGGCCCACCGCATGCCCGACGACTTGTTCGCCTATGCCGAGCAAGCGCGCGGCCGCGGCCTGGTCGCCATCATTGCCGGCGCCGGTGGCGCGGCCCACCTACCGGGCATGCTGGCGGCCAAGACCAGCCTGCCGATTCTGGGTGTGCCCGTGGCCAGCAAGCACCTGAGCGGTGTCGACTCGCTGCACTCCATCGTGCAGATGCCCAAGGGCGTGCCGGTGGCCACCTTTGCCATCGGCGATGCCGGTGCAGCCAATGCGGCCTTGTTCGCCGTGGCGCTGCTGGCCGGCAGCGACGCCGCGCTGCGGGCCCAGCTTGACGCCTATCGGGTTCGCCAGACCGAGGCAGCGCGCGCGATGACGGCCGACTTGAAGTGAAACCCCCAAGCTCTCTGCGTTCGCGGCCCCCAGGGCCGGTCACGGGCCCCTTCGTGGCCCTTGGGGCGTTCGGGGCCCTTCGGGCGGCCGGGCGGGCCCCGCAGTGAAGCCCATCCTTCCCGGCAGCCTCGGTGCCGACGGCCGGCCGGCCACGCTGGGCGTGATGGGCGGCGGCCAGCTCGGGCGCATGTTCGTGCAGGCGGCGCAGGCCATGGGTTACTTCACGGCTGTGCTCGACCCCGATCCGACCAGCCCCGCCGGCCTGGTCGCCCACTATCACATCGAGGCCGATTACCTCGGCGAGCCCGGCCTGGCCCAACTGATGCAGCGCAGCTCGGCCATCACGACAGAGTTCGAGAACGTGCCGGCCACGGCGCTCTACACGCTGGGCGCCCACCGGTCGGTGGCGCCCTCGGCCGAATGCGTCGCGGTGTGCCAGGACCGCGGCGTTGAGAAGCAGCATTTCGTCAGCAGCGGCGTGCCCTGCGCGCCGTTTGCGCTGATCGAGAGCGCGGCCCAGCTCGCCGCGGTGCCGGCGTCCTTGCTGCCGGGCATCCTGAAAACAGCGCGCCTGGGCTACGACGGCAAAGGCCAGATCCGCGTTGCCGACCGGGCGGCCTTGGCCGCCGCCTGGGCCGAACTGAAGCAGGTGCCCTGCGTGCTGGAGCAGCGCCTGGCGCTGGCCTTTGAGCTCAGCGTCATCGTGGCGCGCCATGCCGACGGCAGCTGCGTGCACCTGCCGGTGCAGCAGAACCTGCACCGCGACGGCGTCCTGGCCGTAACCCAGGTGCCGGCGCCTGACGTGTCGCTGGCTTTGCAGCAGCAGGCCATTGCCGCCGCCACTGCGCTGGCCAGCGCCATGCACTACATCGGCGTGCTTTGCGTCGAGTTCTTCGTGCTGGAGGACGGCGCTTTGGTGGCCAACGAGATGGCGCCGCGGCCGCACAACTCCGGCCACTACAGCCTGGACGCTTGTGATGTCTCGCAGTTCGATTTGCAGGTGCGTTGCCTGGCCGGCTTGCCGCTGGTGGCGCCGCGTCTGCACTCGCCGGCGGTGATGCTCAACCTGCTCGGTGACCTGTGGTTCGAGCCGGGCGCTGAGCCCGGGCGCGAACGCTCACCGCCCTGGGCCGAGGTGCTGGCCCTGCCCGGCGTCCATCTCCACCTCTACGGCAAGGCCAGCCCGCGCCGCGGCCGCAAGATGGGTCACCTGACCGTCACGGCGGCCGACGCCGCGGGCGCGCTCGCAGTGGCACGGCAAGCCGCCGTGCTGCTGGGCCTGCCAAGTCCCTGACGGCATGCTACTCAAGGGCGCCGACCCGCAGGCCCTCGGCCAGGCGGCCGACCGGCTCGCCGCGGGCGAGCTGCTGGCCTTCCCGACCGAGACGGTCTACGGCCTGGGGGGCGCGGGCCGATGACGACGCTGCGGTGGCGAAAATCTTTGCGGCCAAGGGCCGACCGGTCGATCACCCACTGATCGTGCATGTCAGCGATGCCGCCCAGGCGCAGCATTTCGCCGCCACCTGGCCGGCGCTGGCGGCACGCCTGGCGGCGGCCTTCTGGCCCGGTCCCTTGACCCTGATCGTGCCGCGCCGGCCTGGCCTGGCCAGTGGCGCAGCCAGCGGCCAGGACACGATCGGCCTGCGCTGCCCCGGCCACCCGCTGGCACATGCGCTGCTGGCGGCCGCCGCAGCGCGCGGTGTGCCCGGCGTGGCGGCGCCCAGCGCCAACCGCTTCGGCCGCATCAGCCCGACCACCGCGGCCCATGTGCAGAGCGAGTTCGGCGACGCGCTGAGCGTGCTTGACGGTGGGGCGTGCAGCGACGGCATCGAATCGGCCATCGTCGATTGCTCGCGCGGCCGGCCGGTGCTGTTGCGCCCGGGCAGCTTGACGCGCGAGGCTTTGGCCGCTGCGGCGGGCGAGCCGCTGGCCGACCGCGACGTCGACGCGCCGCGGGCCTCCGGCACGCTCGAGGCCCACTATGCACCGCGCGCGCGGCTGCGTTTGATGCCGAGCGCGGCACTCGGCGATGCCCTGGCGCTGTGGTCTGACGCCCAGGCGGCAGCGGCCGCCAAGGCGCCTGCGCCGCCGGCCCCACCGAGGCTGGCGGTATATTCCCGCACCGTGCGCGTGCCCAAGGCGGCCGGCCTCGTGGCGCGGGCCATGCCCGACGTGGCCCGGGCGGCGGCGTTCGAGCTGTTTGCGGTGTTGCGGGAACTCGACGCCCTCGGGGTGGCACTGATCTGGGTCGAACATCCTCCGCCCGGTGCTGAATGGGACGGTGTTCGCGACCGCTTGCAACGTGCGGCGGCGGCGTGAAGCGGCTTGAGGCGGTACCTGGTGTTTGATTCTTGATCTGATCCGGCTGGAGATTGCATGAGTTCCAAGTTCTTTGCCCGCCTGGGCGCCCGTTGGGCCTTGTCGATGGCGGCTGTGCTGGGCGCGGGCCTGCTGGCTTCTTGCGGCGGCGGTGACCCCCTCACGCCCTTTGCCCCGACGCGCCTCCTGGCGTTTGGCGACGAGTTGAGCGTGATCGAGGCCGACGGCCGCAAGTACAGCATCAATGCGTTCCGCCAGATCACCGTCAGCGGCGTCCTGGTCGATGACCCGACCGCCCTCGACTGCACGCGCAACCCGCTCTGGATTCAGGCCGTGGCCACCGTTTTTGGCCTGGCCTTCGACCGTTGCCTGGGCACGGCCACCACCGCCACAGGCCAGGTCCGGGCCCAGGTCGGCCACAAGGTCGCCGACCTGCCGGCGCAGTTGGCGGGCGTGCAGGGCAACGCGCTGGGCGAGAAAGACCTGGCCCTGGTGATGATCGGCATGAACGACATCCTCGAGCTCTATGCCCAGTACCCGGGCGTCGGCCGCGCAACCCTGATCGAGCAGGCCCGTGCGCGCGGCCGCACGCTCGGTGCTTTCGTCAACCAGGTGGCCACCAGCGGCCCCGCGGTGGTGGTGCTGACCGTGCCCGACATCGGCCAGTCGCCGTTCGCCCTGGCGCAGAACGTCAGCACCGGCGACACCACGCGCGCGGCGCTCATCTCTGAAATGGTGTCGGTGTTCAACAACCGCATGAGCGTGGAGTTGATCAATGACGGGCGCTTGATCGGCCTGGTCTACGCCGACATCGATTTGCAGAACCTGGTCAAGTTTCCGGCATCGTTCGGCCTGGTCAACGTCACCGCGCCGGCTTGCCTGAGCACGGCAGCGCTGCCCGGCTGCACCACCGCCACGCTGGTGCCGGCCGACGCGGCCACTGCCGCGGCGGCTGCCACCGCCACCACCTGGCTGTGGGCAGACGCCCTGCGCATCTCGCCGGCCGGCCAATCGCGCCTCGGGGCCCTGGCTGCCGCTCGCGCGCGCGGCAACCCGTTTTAGGCCACTGCGGCACGCCAGCAACTGGGTGGGTTAACCCGGCTCGGGCGTGCGCTGCGGCGCCCGTATAGTGTCCTTTGACTCAGCGAACGCGCACTCTTTCAGCGCGCCGCGACCCCCTCAAATATCAAGGAGACCCCCATGACCTCACGACGTCAATGGCATCTGTCAACCATCACGGCCCTGGTCGGCGCTGTCTTGCTCGCCGCCTGCGGTGGCGGCAGCGACGCGCCATCAGTTTCGCGCGTGATCTCGTTTGGCGACAGCCTGTCCGATCTCGGCACCTATGCGCCGGCCACCTCGCTGGCCGG
>JANNGJ010000521.1:0-7366 GCA_031403815.1 Burkholderiales bacterium
CATGTCCAGGCTGGCACAGGCCGGGCTGAGCAGCACCGCGTCGCCAGCGTGGGCCTGGCTGAAGCACCAGGCGGTGGCGGCTTCCAGGCTGTCGTGGCGCTGCAGCAGCACGCCACTGGCGGCCAGGGCCGTCTGGATCACCGCCGCATCGCGGCCGATCAAGGCCACTGCCCGCGCGTGCTGCGCCACCGGCGCCGCCAGGGGCGAAAAGTCCTGGCCCTTGCCGTCGCCGCCGAGGATCACGACCAGTTTGGCCGGCGCCTTGTCGGCCCCCAGGCCGTGCAGCGCGGCCACCGTCGCGCCGACATTGGTGCCCTTGCTGTCGTCGAAAGCCTCGACGCCGTCGATGCTGGCGACGAACGCGACGCGGTGCGGCTCACCGTGGTACTCGCGCAGACCGTGCAGCATCGGCGCCAACGCGCAGCCGACGGCGCTGGCCAGCGCCAGCGCGGCGAGGGCGTTGGCGGCGTTGTGGCGGCCGCGAATGCGCAGTGCGTCGGCCGGCATCAGGTACTGCAGGCTCGGCGGCTCGACCGCGGCCACGCTGCCGCGTTTGCGCGGCAGGCCGTGGTCGTCGGCTTCGAGCGCACGCACCAGCCAGGCCATGCCGTTCTCGACCACCAAGCCGAAGTCGCCCGGCGCGCGCGGTGCATCGAGGCCGAAGCGAATCAGCGTGCGTGCCGGGCCCGGCGCGGCGCGGCCACGGGCCGTCTTCACGGCCACTGGCGTCGGCAGCATGGCTTCGACGAGGGCGTCGTCGCGGTTGATCACCATCACCGTGCGCTCACCGAACACTCTGGCCTTGGCCGCGGCATAGGCCGCCATCGAGCCATGCCAGTCGAGATGGTCCTGGGTGACATTGAGCACGGTGGCGGCATCGGGCTCGAAGCCCTGCACGCCGTCGAGCTGGAAGCTCGACAACTCCAGCACCCACACCTGTGGCAGCGGCGCGCGGCTGCCGTCGTCGTTGACCGCGTCAAGCGCCGCGGCCAGGGTGGCCAGCAGGGTCGGCCCGATGTTGCCGGCCAGGGCCACGCGGCGGGCGCAGCGCTCGACCAGGAGCGCCGTCAACGCGGTGGTGGTGGTCTTGCCATTGGTGCCGGTGATGGCGATCACTTTGGGCGCGTAGTCCTGGTCCCCCCGCAGATCAGCCAGGGCACGCACGAAGAGATCGAGTTCGCTTTGCACCGCGATGCCCTGCGCGCGCGCCGCAGCGAGCAAGGCGGCGATGCGCCCGTCGTTCGGTGCCAGGCCGGGGCTCTTGAGCACCAGTCGGGCATCCTGCAAGTCAGCCGCCGAGAGCACACCGCCGAACAGCGTGGCCGCCGGCGCCGCGAGCGCCAGCGCTGCGGCCTGCGGCGCCGCCTCGCGCGAGTCCCACACCCGCACGCTGGCACCATGGCTCGCACACCAGGTGGCTATCGCCAGCCCGGATTCACCGAGGCCGAGGACGAGGACGGGCAGGCCGCGCAAATGATTCATCGCAGCTTCAGGCTCGCCAGTCCGACCAAACAGAGCAGCATGGTGATGATCCAGAAGCGGATCACGACCTGCGTCTCCTTCCAGCCGGCTTTCTCGAAGTGGTGGTGCAGCGGGGCCATCTTGAACAGGCGCTGGCCGGTGCCGGTCTGGCGCTTGGTCCATTTGAACCAGCCCACCTGCAGCATCACCGACAGGGCCTCGACGACAAAAATGCCGCCCATGATGGCGAGCACGATTTCCTGGCGCGTGATGACGGCGATGGTGCCGAGCGCGCCGCCGAGCGAGAGCGCACCCACATCACCCATGAAGACCTGGGCCGGGTGGGCGTTGAACCAGAGGAAGGCCAGGCCCGCCCCGGCCATTGCCGAACAGAAGATCAGCAACTCACCCGCCCCGGGGATGTAGGGGAAGAGCAGGTACTTGCTGTAAACAGAGCTGCCGACCACGTAGGCGAACACACCGAGGGCCGAGCCCACCATCACCACCGGCATGATGGCCAGGCCGTCGAGGCCGTCGGTCAGATTCACGGCATTGCTGGCGCCGACGATCACCAGATAGGTCAGGATGATGAAACCCCAGACGCCGAGCGGGTAGCTGATGGTCTTGAAGAAGGGCACCAGCAGGTCGGCATTCGGCGGCAGCGGGGTCGAGAAGCCGCTCTGCACCCAGCGCATGAAGAGCTGGAAGACGCGCAGGTTGGAGCTTTCCGAAACCGCGAAGCAAAGGTAGAAAGCCGCCACCAGGCCGATCAGTGACTGCCAGAAATACTTCTCGCGCGAGCGCATGCCCTCGGGGTTCTTGTGCACCACCTTGCGCCAGTCATCGACCCAGCCGATGGCGCCGAAGCCGAAGGTCACCAGCATCACGATCCAGACGAAGCGGTTGCTCCAGTCGAACCACAGAAGCGTCGAGACGCCGATGCCGATCAGCACCAGCACGCCGCCCATGGTGGGCGTGCCACTCTTGGCGATGTGGGCGACGACGCCGTACTCGCGAATCGGCTGGCCGATCTTCATTGCCGTCAGGCGCCGGATGACCCAGGGCCCGAAGGCCAGGCCGATCAGCAGCGCCGTCATCGCCGCCAGCACCGCACGGAAGGTGAGGTACTGGAACACGCGCAGGAAGCCGAGCTGCTCAGGGTAGAGCGTCTGCAACCACTGACTCAGGCTGAGCAGCACTAGATCGTCTCCCCCATCAAAACTTGAACCACGCGTTCCATCTGCATGAAACGCGAGCCTTTGACCAGCAGCGAGGTTGCAGCGGGCAGTTGTGCGCGCGCAGCGATCAGGCTCGGAACGTCGCTGAAGTGCCGCGCTGCCGGCCCGAACGCGCGCACTGCCTCGGCGCTCTGCGCGCCCGCGCACCACAGGTGGTCGATGCCGCGCTCACGCGCAAAGGCACCCATCTCGCCATGAAACGCCGGGCCACGGTCGCCGACTTCGCCCATGTCGCCGAGCAGCAGCAGGCGCGGCCCGGGCAACGTGGCCAGCAGGTCGATGGCGGCTCGTACCGAATCAGGGTTGGCGTTGTAGCTGTCGTCCACCAGCGTGACGCGCACGCCGTGCAGCGTGGCCGCCTTGAACTGCGAGCGGCCCTTGACCGGCGCGAAGCCGTCCAGGCCTTGCTGAATCGCTGCCAAGGGCGCACCCGCCGCGAGCGCGCAGGCCGTGGCAGCCAGCGCGTTGTGCACGTTGTGCAGGCCAGCCAGCTTGAGCGTCACCGCCAGCGGCCCTGCCGGCGTTTGCAGGGCCAGGGCCCAATGCGGCGCCCTGCCCTCGGCGACCCAGTGCGTCTCGACCGTGATGTCGGCCGCGCCTTGCAGGGCAAAGCTGAGCTGAGGGCGCGTGCCCGCAAGCTGGCGCCACAGCGGCGCATGCACATCGTCGGCCGGATAGACCGCCGTGCCGGCGGCGCCCAGGGCCGTGATGGCCGCCCCGTTCTCGCGCGCCACGGCTTCGACGCTGGCCATGAATTCCTGGTGCTCGCGCTGCGCGTTGTTGACCAGGGCGATGGTGGGCTGCGCCATGCGCGCCAGCAGCGCGATCTCGCCGGAGTGGTTCATGCCCAGCTCGACCACGCCGGCGCGGTGCCACAGGCCGTCGTCCTGGCGCAGGCGCAGCAGCGTGAGCGGCACACCGATGTGGTTGTTGTAGTTGCCCTCGGTGGCGAAGGCGCCCTCACCGTGCCAGGCGCGCAGGACGGCAGCAATCATCTGCGTCACCGTGGTCTTGCCATTGCTGCCGGTGACTGCAATCAGCGGCAGGTGAAAGCGCGCGCGCCAGGCTGCCGCCAGTTGCTCGAGGGCCTGCTGCGTATCGGGCACAAGCAGGCCGGGCAGACCGGCTTCGGCCAGGCCGCGCTGCGCGAGGGCCGCGACAGCGCCCTTGGTTTTCGCCTCGCCGAGCATCTCGTGCGCGTCGAAGCGCTCGCCCTTCAAGGCGACGAACAGGTCGCCGGCGCGCAGCGTGCGCGTGTCGCTGTGCACGCGCAGAAAGCTCGTGGCGCCATCGCCGACCACAGACGAGCCGGGTAGCAAGGCGTGCGCCTGGGCCAGGGTCATCATGCGACGGCCCTCCGAGCGAGTGCGACCTCGGCCTCGGCGACATCGGAGAAGGGGTGCTTGACGCCGGCGATCTCCTGGTAGTCCTCGTGGCCCTTGCCGGCGATCAGGATCACGTCGCTGGCATTGGCGCGCGCGACCGCGGCGGCGATGGCTTCGCGGCGGTCCGGCGTGGCGACGACGTGCTTGCGCTGGCCTTGCATCCCCGCGACGACTTGGAGCAGGATCTGCTGCGCGTCTTCATTGCGCGGGTTGTCGCTGGTGACGATGACTTCGTCGGCCGCGCGGGCTGCGATTTCGCCCATCAGCGGCCGCTTGCTGGCGTCGCGGTTGCCACCGCAGCCGAACACGCACCACAGGCGACCGCCGCGCGCCGTGGCCAGCGGGCGCAGGGACTGCAGCACCTTCTCCAGGGCATCGGGGGTGTGGGCGTAGTCGACCACGACTTCGGGCTGGGCTGGGGCGTCACTGACGCGCTGCATGCGCCCGGGCACCGGCGTGAGCTGCGGCACCAACGCGGCCGCATCGGCCAGCGACACGCCGAGCGCGCGCAGGCCGCCGATCACGGCCAGCAGGTTGCTGGCGTTGTAGTCGCCGACCAGGGTGCTGCGCACCGGCACGCTGGCCTGGGCTTCGTGAAGCTCGAACGCCAAGCCGCCGTCGATGTAGCCGAGGCCGGTGGCACGCAGGCGGGCGTCGCGCTGGGTCGAGTAGGTCCAGAGCTCGAGCGCGCTGCCCTGCAGCTCCGCGGCCAGCGCGCCGCCGCGCGCATCGTCGAGATTGATCACCGCGGCACGCAGCCCGGGCCAGTCGAACAGCGCGCGCTTGGCCGCCCAGTAGGCGTCCATGTTGCCGTGGTAGTCGAGATGGTCGCGCGTGAAGTTGGTGAACAGGGCCACAGCGATGCGCAGGCCGGCCAGGCGCTGCTCGACGATGCCGATCGACGAGGCCTCGATCGCGCAGGCCGTGAAGCTGGCATCGGTGAACTGGCGCAGCGCCGCGTGCAGCATCACCGGGTCGGGGGTGGTCAGCCCCGTGAACTCGATCTGTGCTGCGCGCGCGGGTTGCGCAACGCCGCCCGCAACACGGGCCGCCACCGGCGGCACGCCGATGCCGAGCGTGCCGACGACGGCGCAGCGTCGGCCCAGCAGGGTCAGGGCCTGCGCGGTCCACCACGCGGTGGAGGTCTTGCCATTGGTGCCGGTGGTGGCGATCACCTCCAGCGCGCGGCTGGGTTGCTCGAAGAAGGCATCGGCAATCATGCCGGTGGCGGCCTTGAGCCCTGGCAGCGAGGCGATGCGCGCGTCGTCGAAGGCGTAGGCGTCCAGGCCGTCGCGCTCGACCAGGCAGGTGGTGGCACCGGCCTTCAAGGCGCTGGCGACAAAGCGGCGCCCATCGGTGGCCGCACCGGGCCAGGCGATGAAGCCGTCGCCAGCACGTACCTTGCGGCTGTCTGTCGTCACCGTGCCGGTGACCCACGAACGCAACCAGCGCGCCGCGGCGTCGGGGGACTTGAGGGCGTTGACCGGCATCGTCAGAAGCTCTCTTGCACCGCAGTGGTCGTGATCTGCGGCTTGACGTCCAGATCGGGCGCCACGCCCAACGTGCGCAGGGTCTGTTGCACCACCTGGCTGAACACCGGCGCAGCGACGTCGCCACCGTAATAGACGCCGCTGCTCGGCTCATCCACCATCACCGCCACGACGATGCGCGGCTTGTCGATCGGGGCCATGCCGACGAACCAGGCGCGGTACTTGTTGGTGGCGTACTCCTTGCCTTCCTGCTTGTGCGCGGTGCCCGTCTTGCCGCCGACGGAATAGCCGATGGTCTGCGCCTTGGGCGCTGTGCCACCCGGCCCGGCGGCCAGGCGAAGCATTTCGCGCACCGCGCGCGCGGTCTCGGGCTTGAGCACGCGGTAGCCCGGCTGTGGCTCGGCCTGCAGGAGCATCGAGGCCGGGATCAGCTCGCCGTCGCGCGCGAACACGGTGTAAGCGCGGGCGAGCTGGAACAGGCTGGCCGACAGGCCGTAGCCGTAGCTCATCGTCGCCTGCTCGATCGGGCGCCAGGTCTTGTAGGGCCGCAGCCGACCGGTCACCGTGCCGGGGAATTGCAGCTGAGGCTTCTGGCCGAAACCGGCCTGCGAATACAGCTCCCACATCTCACTCGGCTGCATCTGCATGGCCAGCTTGACGACGCCGACGTTGCTCGACTTTTGGATCACCTCGGCCACCGTCAGCACGCCGTGCGGGTGGGCGTCACGGATGGTGCTGCCGGTGATGGTCATGAAGCCCGGCGCGGTCTGGATCGGCGTGCTCGGCGTGACGCGGCCGGTCTCGATGGCCCAGGCGGCGATGAAGGGCTTCATCGTCGAGCCAGGCTCGAAGGTGTCGGTCAGGGCGCGGTTGCGCAACTGCGCGCCCGTCAGGTTGCGCCGCTCGGCCGGGTTGAAGCTGGGGTAGTTGGCCAGGGCCAGCACTTCGCCGGTCTGCACATCGAGCACATCGAGCACGACGACGCTGCCGGCCTTGGCCTTGTGCTCGGCCACTGCATCGCGCACACGCTGGTAGGCGAAGAACTGGACCTTGGCGTCCACTGCCAGGCCGATGTCGCGGCCATGGTTCGGATCGACCTGGTCACCGATCGCCTCGACAACGCGGCCCAGGCGGTCCTTGACCACCATGCGCGAGCCGTCGCGACCCTGCAGCTCCTTCTGGAAGGCCAGCTCGATGCCTTCCTGGCCCCGATCTTCCAGGTCGGTGAAGCCGACCAGGTGCGCCGCCGACTCGCCCTCGGGGTATTTGCGGCGGTACTCGCGGGTTTCGTAGATGCCCTTGATGCCCAGCGCCTTGACTTGCTGCCACACCGGTTCATCGACCTGGCGCTTCAACCAGGCGAAACGCGCGTTCGGGTCGGCGAGCTTCTTCTCAAGCTCGACGGCAGGCACCCCCAGCAGTTTGGCGAGTTGGCGCTTCTGCTGGATCGTGGCCTGCACGTCCTTGGGGATGGCCCACACCGAGGGCACCGCGACCGAGGTGGCCAGCAGCGCGCCGTGGCGGTCGGTGATGCGGCCGCGGCTGGCGGGTAGCTCCAGCTCGTGGGCGTAGCGCTTCTCGCCCTGGTCAAGGTAGAACTGGTTGCTGATGATCTGGATGTGAATCGCGCGGCCCAGCAACACACAGGAGCCCAGGCCGACCAGGGCGACCAGGAACTTGCTGCGCCAGGGCGGCGTCTTCGAGGCCAACAGCGGACTCGACGAGTAGCTGACGCTACGCGCTGCAGCGCCACTTTTGCGCGAGCCGAGCTTCACGGCCGCGCCCCCGATGC
>JANNGJ010000522.1:0-2498 GCA_031403815.1 Burkholderiales bacterium
GATGGCTGGTGAATACCGAAAGTTGGCAAGCGCCGTTGTCAGCGCCATCCAATTTGATCGAAAACTTGATGCGGCGTTACGCCATGCTGGGAACTCAGGCTGATTTGCAAATGTGCGCTGAGTTGTTCAAGCCGACGACCAGCAGTTTGCCTATGAGCTGTTGGCCGAAGAGAAGGTGTTGATCGTGCAGGGCACCGGCTTCAACTGGATCGCGCACGATCACTTCCGCGTCGTCTTCCTGCCCAACGTCGATGACCTGACCGAGGCCATTGGCCGCATCGAGCGATTCTTGTCCAACTACCGAAAGCGCCACGCCGCATGAAACCCATCCAGATCGGCTTGCTCGGCATCGGCACGGTCGGAGCCGGCACCTTTACCGTGCTGACGCGCAACCAGGCCGAAATCCGGCGTCGCGCCGGCCGTGGCATCGAGATTGCGATGGTGGCTGACCTGGATACCGCCCGCGCCGCCGCCATTGTCGGGCCCGGCGTCGAAGTCGTGGCCGACGCGCGTGCGGTGATCGCCAACCCGGCCATCGAGATCGTGGTCGAGCTGATCGGCGGCACCGGCATTGCCCGCACCCTGGTGCTTGAGGCCCTGGCCCAGGGCAAGCATGTGGTGACAGCCAACAAGGCGTTGCTGGCGGTGCACGGCAACGAGATCTTCGCTGCGGCGCAGGCGCGTGGCGTGATGGTGGCCTTCGAGGCCGCAGTGGCGGGCGGCATCCCAATCATCAAGTCCTTGCGCGAGGGCCTGACCGCCAACCGCATCGAGTGGGTCGCCGGCATCATCAACGGCACCACCAATTTCATCCTGTCGGAGATGCGCGCCAAGGGCCTGGACTTTGCCGACGTGCTCAAGGAAGCACAGCGCCTGGGCTATGCCGAGTCGGACCCGAGCTTCGACATCGAAGGCGTCGACGCCGCGCACAAGATCTCCATCATGAGTGCCATCGCCTTTGGCGTGCCGATGCAGTTCGCCAAGGCCCACGTCGAAGGCATCACCAAGCTGCAGGCCACCGACATCCGCTACGCCGAGCAGCTTGGCTACCGCATCAAGCTGCTGGGCATCACCAAACGCCGCGAAGGATCAGCAAGCGGCCCCGGCGGGGCGGGGGGCATCGAGTTGCGCGTGCACCCCACCCTGGTGCCGGCAAAGCGTCTGATCGCCAACGTCGAAGGCGCGATGAACGCCGTGATGGTGCAGGGCGACGCGGTTGGCACCACGCTGTACTACGGCAAGGGCGCGGGGGCCGAGCCCACTGCCAGTGCGGTGGTGGCCGACCTGGTCGACATCACCCGCCTGGCCACCGCCGACCCCGACCACCGTGTACCGCACCTGGCCTTCCAGCCCGACGCCATGGCGGACACGCCAATGCTCACCATCGACGAGGTGGTTACCGCCTTCTACCTGCGTCTGGTGGTCGCCGACGAAGCCGGCGTGCTGTCGCGGATCACGACGATCCTGGCGGACAACGGGATCTCGATCGATGCTGTTCTGCAGCGCGAGTCGGCCGACGGCGAGCGCCAGACGGACCTGGTGATCCTCAGCCATGACACGGTCGAGGGCAGGATGCGCCAGGCCTTGGCGCAGATGCAGGCATTGCCGACGGTGCTGGCCCCCATCGTCAGCATTCGCAAGGAAGAACTTGCGTGACCTTGACCCACCCCCGCAGCGGCTTCGCCGCTCCCCCTCAAGGGGGCGCCGCTGGCGGCCTGGCAGAGCCAGTGCCGCGGCGGCTGCTTGACCGCTGAGGCGCGCATGCGATACCTCAGCACGCGCGGCGATTCGACCGAGCGCCGCTTTTGCGACATTCTGCTGGAGGGCCTGGCCCCTGACGGCGGGCTTTACCTGCCCATCGCCTACCCGCGCATCGACGCCGCGACGCTGGCCCGTTGGCGCGGCCTGTCCTACGCCGACCTGGCCTGCGAGATCCTGTCGCTCTACATCGACGACATTCCAGCCGAAGACCTGCGCGCGCTGTGCCGCAAGACTTACACCGCGGCGGTGTTCGGCAGCGATGCCATCGTGCCACTCAAGGCGCTCGAAGCCGGGGTGTCGCTGCAGGCCCTGTCCAACGGCCCGACCCTGGCCTTCAAGGACATGGCCATGCAGTTGCTGGGTGGCCTGTTCGAGTACGAACTGGCGCGGCGCGGCCAGACCCTGAACATCCTGGGGGCAACCTCGGGCGACACCGGCAGCGCGGCCGAATACGCCATGCGCGGCAAGCGCGGCATCCAGGTCTTCATGCTCAGCCCCAAGGGCCGCATGAGCCCCTTCCAGCAAGCGCAGATGTTCAGCCTGCAGGACGCCAACATCCACAACATCGCCATCGACGGCGTGTTCGACGACTGCCAAGACATCGTCAAGGCCGTCAGCAATGACCTGGGCTTCAAGCACCGCTGGCAGATTGGCACCGTCAACTCGATCAACTGGGCACGCCTGTTGGCCCAGGTGGTGTATTACTTCGCTGGCTATTTCCAGGCCACGCAGGGCGA
>JANNGJ010000523.1:0-2887 GCA_031403815.1 Burkholderiales bacterium
CCGCGATGCGGTGGCTGCCGGTGGCGCGCCGGTGGCTGAACTGCGTGTTGACGGCGGCGCCTGTGTCAACAACTTGCTGATGCAGTTCCAGGCCGACCTGCTCGGCATTCCCGTCGTGCGGCCCAAAGTCATCGAGACCACCGCCCTCGGTGCGGCCTATCTGGCCGGGCTGGCCGTCGGCACCTACAAGAACCTGGACGAACTGGCCGCGCAGTGGCAGGTGGAGCGCCGTTTCTTGCCGACGCTGTCGCGCGAGCGCGCCGCCGAGTTGATGGCAGGCTGGGAGCGCGCGGTGCGGCAAACGGTCGCGGCTTGATCGCCCGGGGTCCGGTCGCGCCATGCTGGCAAACACCGCATGTCCGCGCGCATCGCCCACCCATAATGCCGTCGCAGGAGCGCGCATGGCCGTCAACAGCAAGGCAACACCCCACAGCACCTGCCCCGCGGCTTCGGCGGGTACGCGGCCTGCAGACTCGCGACGCCAGGTGGCCATGAGTCGATCTGGGAGCGCGCCATGAAAGTCAAGTCACGCGGCGAGTCGCTGCGCGACTATGTCGCGCGTCGCCTGCTGCTGATGATCCCGACCTTCATCGGCATCACCTTTGCCACCTTCCTGCTGTGCCAGTTCGTGCCCGGCGGGCAGATCGACCAGATGCGCATGGCCTTGTCGGGCGCCGAGGGCGGTGGCGACGTGGGCGGCAGCGGCGGTGATGCGCGCCTGCAGCTCGACATTCCGGACGAACAACTCAAGAAGCTCAACGAGTACTACGGCTTCGACAAGCCGCTGCACATTGCCTACGCCACCTGGCTGGCGGATACCGTGCGGCTCGATCTCGGCACCTCGTTCCGCTACAACGAACCCGTCACCAAGGTCATTGCCGAACGGCTGCCGGTGTCCATCTACTACGGCATCATCTCTGCCCTCTTCACCTACGGCATCTGCATTCCGCTGGGCATATTGAAGGCGATACGCCACCGCACGCCGATCGACACCGCCACCTCGGTGCTCATCTTCGTGGGCTATGCCGTACCGGGTTTTGCGCTCGGCGCAGTGCTGTCCAACCTGTTCTCGGTGCGCTGGGAGTTGTTCCCGCTGGGCGGTTTCCAGTCGGCGGGTGCCGAAGCAATGGGCCCGGTGGCCTATGCCGTTGACGTGGTCTGGCACTCGGTGCTACCGCTGGTGGCCTACCTGGCGGGCTCGTTCGCGGTGACCACCATGCTCATGAAGAACAGCCTGCTCGAGACCATGAGCGCCGACTACGTGAAGACCGCTTTGGCCAAGGGCCTGAGCTGGCAGCGCGCGGTGTTCGTGCACGCGCTGCGCAACTCGCTCATCCCCATGGCCACCACCGTGGGCGGGCTGCTGGGCATCTTCCTGACGGGCAGCTTCCTCATCGAGCGCGTGTTCAGCATCCAGGGCGTGGGCCTGCTGGCCTTCGAAGCCATTCAGACGCGCGACTTCCCCGTCGTGCTGGGCTTTTTGGTCATCAGCAGCGTGATCTTGATGCTGGGCAATCTGTTGTCCGACCTGGCCGTGGCGCTCGTCGACCCGCGGGTGCGTTTTGAGTAGCCCGGCAGTGGATGCGGCCGGCGCGGCGAGCGCGCCCGAAAAGTCGGGCTGGTTCAGCCTGGACCCCATCACGCGGCGGCGCCTGCAGCGCTTTCGCCGCATCAAGCGCGGCTGGTGGTCCTTCATCATCCTGCTGGTGGCGATGGCGCTGTCGGTCATCGCGCCGCTGCTGGCGGAAAGCCGCGCCCTGGCGGTGTGGCACCAGGGCACGCTGTATTTTCCAAGCTTTCAGTACCTGGAGATGAAAACCTTCGGCCAGGAGGCGCCCGCGGGCTGGGACGGCAACGAGATCGAGACCGAGTATTTCCGCTTGCAGCGTGAGTGGGACGTTGAACGCTTCATGCATGCACGCGACAGCAAGGCGGCGGGCGGCGATGCGGCCAAACGAGCCGCCGTGGACGCCAAGTACCCCAACCGCGGCAACCATGTGGTGATGCCGCTGATCCCGTGGAATCCGTACCAGAACGACTTCTCCAGCAACGAGATCCTGCCCGAGATCCAGCGTGCTTTTACCGCCGGCCAGGCCGAGCGCGCCGAACGCCTGGCGCGCCGCGAGGGTTATGGCGAACTGGCCGATGCCATCGCAGGCGGCAGCATCACCGCGCTGCTGGCCGACCCGGCCAAGTCGCCCACCGGCACCCTGGCCGGGCTGGCGCGCACCGGCGCCATGGCCTCACTCAAGGGCTTGGGCACGCCGCCGCCGCACGCGCCCAACGCCGCCAAGCGCCACTACCTGGGGACCGACGCGCAAGGGCGCGACGTAGCCTCGCGGCTGCTGTACGGCTTTCGCATCTCGATCTTCTTCGCGCTGTTCCTGACGCTGTCGGCACAGATCGTGGGCACCATCATCGGCAGCCTGCAGGGCTATCTGGCGGGGCGCTTCGACATGCTCAGCCAACGCGTGATCGAGGTGCTGATCGCCATCCCGAGCCTGTATGTCGTCATCGTGTTGGCGGCCCTGTTCCAGCCCACCTTCTGGATGCTGCTCGGCATCCTGGCCCTGTTCCAGTGGATCAGCATCACCTTCTTCATGCGCACCGAGATGTACCGCGAAAAGACGCGGGAGTACTGCCTGGCGGCGCGCAGCTACGGCGCGTCGCACCTGCGCATCGTGTTCCGCCACCTGCTGCCGAATTGCCTGACGCCGCTGGTCACCTTCACGCCCTTCGCGGTGGTGGGCGCCATCTTTGCGCTGACCGGGCTGGACTTCCTCGGCTACGGCCTGCCCGCGCCCACGCCGAGCTGGGGCGAGCTCATCGACCAGGCCCTGCAGACGCAGAACCGCGACAAGCTGTGGTTGATCCTGTCGCCCTTCAC
>JANNGJ010000524.1:0-10916 GCA_031403815.1 Burkholderiales bacterium
AGCGACAGCCTGCCCGACATCGCCGAGGGTTTTGCCATGCTCGGCTATGCGCAGGAACAACGCGCCTACAACCAGGAAGACTGGAACGCGCTGATCCATCCCGACGAGCGCGAAGCCAACCACGCCGCCTACCTGCGGCATGCGCGCGGCGAGGTCGAGCTCTACGAGCATGTCTACCGCGCCCTCGACGCCAAAGGGCAATGGCGCTGGATTCATGAACGCGGTCGCATCGTCGAGCGCACCGTGGACGGCCAGCCGCGGCGCATGCTCGGCACCCAGACGGATGTCACGCAACAAAGGGCCCTGGAAGCCTCAGTGTCCCAGGCCACGCAACGCCTGCACCGCATCGCCAGCCATGTGCCGGGCGTATTGTTCCAGCTGGTTCAGAGCGCTGACGGCCAGCGGGCCTGGTTTCCCTTCGTCAGCGAACGCAGCCGCGCAGTCTTTGGCATCGAACCGGCAGCCTTGATGCAGGACGCCGCGTTGCTGCTCCGCAAGATTGACCGTGACTGGCGCGAACGGGGTGTGTCGACCCTCCTGGCCGCTGGACAAGGCGGTTCGCAATGGCAACTCGAGTTCCCGATCCACCGCTCCGATGGCCCCCAGCGCTGGATGTTGGGCGTGGCCACGCCGCAGTCGGAGGCGGACGGCTCGATCATCTGGTCGGGCTACATCGCCGACGTGACCGATCTGCGCGAGCTTGAGGCAGCGCGCCGCGACAAGGCCACGGCCGAGGCCGCCAGCCGCACCAAGACGGAGTTCCTGTCGCGCATGAGCCACGAGTTGCGCACGCCGCTGAACGCGGTGATCGGCTTTGCGCAGTTGCTCGAGCTCAGCCGCGACCCGCCGCTGGCCGAGGGCCAGCGGCGCCATGTCGGCCTGATTCGACAAGCCGGCGGACACCTGCTGCACATGATCAGCGACCTGCTCGACCTGACCAGCATCGAGGCCGGCCATGTCGCCCTGCAATGGCAGCTGGTGGACCTGGCCCTGCTCGCCGACGACTGCCTCGCCCTGGTGCAGGCGCCGGCGGCCGCGGCCCAGGTGAGCCTGGTCAACCACCTGCGCAGCCACGCGCCGGTGACCGTGCGCGCCGACCGCACCCGGCTCAAGCAGGTGCTGATCAACTTGCTGTCCAACGCGGTCAAGTACAACCGGCCCGGCGGCAGCGTGCAGATCGGCGCCGCGCAGCAAGCCGGGTTCTGGCGCATCGATGTGACCGACAGCGGCCTGGGCATTGCACCCGCGCACCTGGCCACGCTGTTCGAGCCCTTCCAGCGCGGCGCTCAAGCGCGCAGCACGATCGAAGGCACCGGCATCGGCCTGACGCTGTCGCGCTCCTTGGTCGAGTTGATGGGCGGCCGGGTCGAGGTCAGCAGCACCCCCGGCCAGGGCTCGGTCTTCAGCGTGCTGCTGCCGGGCTGACGGCGCCAGGCTCCTACAACTGCAGCTTGCCGGCGTAGATCACCGGCCCGGTCGGCACACCGGTGGGTGAGCCGCCCGGCGGTTCGATACTCACCGCCAGCGCGGCCGTGCCGCCCTTGAGCAAGCTGGCCGGCAGGCGGCGGCGATCGATCACGGTCGCACCGTCGGCCGCGATCAAGCCGAGCGAGCGCGGCGCGCCTTCGGGCGGCACCGACCACAGCTCCAGGACCCGGTTGGCCTCCAGGCTGACGGGCAACAGCGGCCGGGCCACCAGGGCACGCCCGTCGGCACTGACGCTGGCCACGAAACTGTTGGCCGCCTGCGCCGCCCCTCCCGTGCCCTGCAACACCACCACCACAGGCGGCTGCGCCGGGCCGGGCCGGGCAGGACCAGCAGCACGGCCAGTCCGAGCGTGGCCGCGCTGGCCAGTGCCGAGACACCGCGCCACAGCGCCAGGCGCTGCCACCACACTTGCGGCGTCGCGGCCGCGCTGGGCCACAGGCGTTGTTCGATGCGTTGCCAAACACGCGGCGGCGGCGTTTGCGGCGCCAGCACCACGGTGAGCGGCATCAGGCGCAGCTGCCACTGCTGCAAGGCCTCGCGCAATTGCGGGTGGCTGGGCAGCAGCGCCTCATAGCGGCGCCGGGCAGCGCCGCGCAGCGTGCCGGCGGCGTATTGCTGCGCCAGCGCGTCGGCCAAGGCGGGGCGGGCGTAGTCCATGTCAGGTGCTCACCCCAGCGGCATCGCGCGATGTCGCTTGATCGAGGCACTGGCGCAGCGACTGCAGCGCGCGCCGCAGCCACGACTTCACGGTGCCCAACGGCTGGCGAAGATGGTCGGCAACCTCGGCGTGCGACAAGCCGTCGTAGAAAGCCAGCGCCAGGCTCTGGCGCTGCGTGGCCGACAGGCCATTCATGCAATGGGTCAATTGGCGCGCGTCACTGGCGCGGTCGAGCAGTTCGAGCGGGCCCGGCGCGTCGTCCGCGGCCCGCGCCACGGCGTCGGGTGACTCGTCATCATCCTCGTCGTCGCGTGTGCTCGAGAGCAACTGCGGCTGGGTCTGCTGGCGGCGCAAGCTGTCGATGGCGCGGTTGCGCGCAATGCTGGTCAGCCACGTGAGCGGCTGGGCGCGGGCAGCGTCGAACGCGGCGGCGGCGCGCCAGACGTTGACGTAGACCTCCTGTAGCAGATCCTCGGCCTGGGCGCGGTCGCGCTGCACCCGCAATACGACCGCAAACAAGTGGCCGCTGGTGCGCTCATAGAGCCGGGCAAACGCGGCGCGGTCGCCCAGCGCCGTGCGCGCCAGCAGAGCGGCGAGCTCATGGCTGCGTTCGGGCCAGTCGGGCAGTGCGGTGGGGTTCATGCGTCGGAGTGTCGTAGACGCGCAGGGTAGCCGCCGCCGTGCGTCCCTACAATCCCACCATGCCGCGTCCCAAAGCCCAGATCGCCGCCTTGATGGCGTCCGTCGACGATGTCGAGGCGCAGTTCTATGAAGCCCTGCAGCGCGGTGATATTGAGCGCCTGATGGCCGTCTGGTCCGATGACGACGAAGTGGTCTGTGTGCACCCGGGCGGGCCACGCGTGGTCGGCCACGGCGCCATTCGCGCCACGTTCGAGGCGATCTTCGCCAACGGCCCGATCCCCGTGCGGCCGGAGCAGCTCCGGCGTGTCGAGAGCGCGGGCTGCGCCGTGCACAACCTGCTCGAGCGAGTCGACATCATTACCGCCGAAGGCGCGCAAACCGCCTGGGTGATCGCCACCAATGTGTACCTCAAGACGGCGCAGGGCTGGCGCCTGGTGGCCCACCATGCCAGCCCGGGCGCATCCCGCGAGCTGTCGGAGGTGGTCGAGGCCCCGTCCACGCTGCATTGATGAACGCTTACCGCGCGCCACGCTGGTTGCCCGGCGGCCATGCACAAACCATCTGGCCGGCACTGTATTCAAGGCGCTTCTCCGGTGAGGCGCCGCGCTTCGAGCGCGAACGCTGGACCACCCCCGATGGCGACTTCATCGATGTCGATGTACAGCCTGCTGCACCCAGCGCCGTGGCGCCGCCCTGGCTGGTGGTCTTCCACGGCCTGGAAGGCTCGTCGCGCAGCCAATACATCCAGGCCTTCGCCGCCGCGGCCCGCAGTGCCGGCATGGCCTTTGCCGCGCCGCACTTTCGCGGCTGCTCGGGCGAGCTCAACCTGGCGCCGCGCGCCTACCACTCGGGCGACTTCGAGGAGATCGGCTGGATCCTGGCTCGCTTGCGCGAGCGCAGTGCCGCGCCACTGTTGGTGGCGGGTGTGTCGATGGGCGGCAACGCCCTGCTGCGCTGGGCCGAGGAAGCCGGCGACACGGCCACCGCGACCGCGGGGGGCGTGGCTGCCATCTGCTCGCCGGTCGACCTGGCCGCCGGCGGCCACGCCATCGGGCGTGGCTTCAACCGCCAGACCTACACGCGCATGTTCCTGCGCACCATGAAGCCGCGCGCCCTGGCCAAGTGGGCCCAGCACCCGGGCCTGTTCGACCGCGAGCGCATGGTCGCAGCGCGTGACCTCTACGACTTCGACGACGTCTTCACCGCGCCCCTGCATGGCTTCAAGAACACCGAAGACTATTGGGCCCGTGGTTCGGCCAAGCCGCACCTGCACCGCATCCGTATCCCGGCGCTGGTGCTCAACGCCCGCAACGACCCCTTTGTGCCGGCGCGCAGCCTGCCGCGGCCGAGCGAGGTCGGCCGCCACGTCACGCTGTGGCAACCCGCGCAAGGCGGCCACGTCGGCTTTCCGGCGGGCGCGCCACCGGGCCATGTGCAGACCATGCCGGCCGCCGTGCTGGGCTGGCTGCGCCAGCACGCTTAAGGTACCCAAAGGCAGCCCATGGACGAGATCGTCAAGGCCGCGCTGAAGAAGTGGCCGCAGGTGCCAGCCTGCCGCGGCTGGCTCGCGCTCGATGCCCGCGGCGAGTGGTACATGCGTGACGACCGCGTGCAGGCCGCGGGGCCGTTTCCGCGGGTGAAAGGCAGCCGCATCCTGCACGACAAGTTGCGCGAGTTCATTCACCGCAACTACGCCTGTGACGCGGCAGGCGCCTGGTACTTTCAGAACGGTCCGCAGCGGGTCTATGTCGAGCTCGAAGCCGCGCCCTTCGTGTGGCGGGTTGGAGCGCAGGACTTTGCCCTGACCAGCCACAGCGGCCTGGCCGCCGCCCCGCAAGGGGTGTGGCTCGACGACGCCGGGCGCCTGTTCATCGACACCGACATCGGCTTCGGTCTGGTGCACACGCAAGACATGCACGAGGCCGCGCGCGCCGTCGAGTGCGGGCTGTGGGTGCCGCAACCCCTGGCCTATGCCGCCATGCCGCAGCATTTCGGCTTCGTGCCGAGCCCGCAGCAGGCCTGGCAGGCAGTGCAGGCCGGGTGAAATGGGTCGCATGCGGCTGACCTACGCAGGCCGCAGGCCAGCGGATGCAGCCCGCCAACAAAAAGCCGACCCCGGGGTCGGCTGATCGGCACTGGAAGCCCGGCTTATTTGACCGTGCTGACCATGTAGGCCACCACGGCCTTGATCTCGGCGTCGCTGCCAGCCGAGCCGCCTCGGGGCGGCATGGCGCCCTTGCCCTTGATGGCGCTGGCGGTCAGACCGTCGACACCAGCCGCCAGGCGCGGGGCCCAGGCGGCCTTGTCGCCCAGCTTGGGCGCGTTGGCCACGCCGGACAGGTGGCACACGGCACACGCCTGGGTGTAGAGCGCGGGAACCGCATCGACCTTCGCCACCAAAACCGGCGCAGCCGGTGCAGCCGCAACCACTGCTGCCGGCGCGGCGACAACGGCAGGCGCCGGCGCGGGTGTCGCTGCGGCAGCGGGCGCAGCAGCCGCGGGTGCAGCCGCCACCTTCGGCTCTTCGAGCTTGCCGCCGCTCTGGTTGGCCAGATAGACCACGGCGCGGCCGATTTCGACGTCGTTGTAGTCGCCGCCGCCCTGCGCGCCCATGGCGCCCTTTCCCTTCAGCGCCGAGATCAGCAGGGCGTCATAGCCGGTCTTGACACGCGGGGCCCACGCCGCCGAGTCGCCCAGCTTGGGGGCACCCGCCACCCCGCCAGCATGGCAGGCCGCGCACTGGCCGGCATACACCTGCTCGCCGCTTTTGAAGGACGCCGTATCGGTCGCGTCCTTGACCTCGACGCGGCTCACGGGTTGCAGGCGCTTGGCCACCGCCTCGGCGGTCAATGCATCGCTGCCGGCCGCCGGCGTCTTCTGCGAGACCACCGAGTTGACGAGCACGATGATGGCCACGATTGGAATCACCAGCGACGCCACCACGGCCCAGACAAGTTGCTTCGGCGTCTTGATCGGGCCCTCGTGGGGAAGGTCGTGGTCGGCGTCGCTCATGGAGTCCTCAAAACAAAGCGTGCCAAGGCGCACGCGACAGCGGCAAATTATATGCGGCGTGACCCCGCTGATAGAATCCGGCCCCTCGCGCCCGTAGCTCAATGGATAGAGTACTGGCCTCCGAAGCCAGGGGTTGCTGGTTCGATCCCAGCCGGGCGCACCAGCTGCGCAGTGCGCACCTGAAACTCATCCTCACCCTGTGCATGCGGGTCGGTAGATTCCCGATAGTCACGGCCGCGTCACACGCTTGTCGCTCAGAATCGACGCCTTCACCAAGCCGTCAAGGAGTGCCGCATGTTTCGATCAATCCGCTGGGGTCTGGCCGGCCTGCTCGTAGTGGCCACCACAGCCCTGAGTGCCGCGCCGCGCAATGATCTCGATGTGCGCCTATCGGTGGCCACGCCAGTGCTGCGTGGCGATGTCGATGTGTTGGTCACCGTCACTGTGACCAACACCGCGCGCCACCCGGTGCAAGTGCTGAGCTGGCAACTGCCCTCCGACGAGGCCGAAGGCGTGCTGTTCAAGATCAGCCGCGACGGCGAAGCGGTGCGCTACACCGGCGCCCTGGTCAAGCGCGCCGCGCCGCAAGCCGCCGACCATGTGCGCCTGGAGCCCGGTGCCTCCTTGACGTACGAGGTCGAGCTCAGCGCCACCTATGACCTGTCGCGCAGCGGGCGCTACGTGGTCGAGTACGCCAGCCGTGGTGCGCATGGCGCTGACAAATCGGCATTGCAATCACAACCCCTCTACCTGTGGCTCGAAGGGCGCAGTGGCAAGAGCAGCACGCCCGCCGCGCCGCAGCCCGCCCTCGCCAGCACCAGCTACAGCCGTTGCTCGGCCTCGCAAATGGCGGCCCTGCCCGCCGCGGTGGCTGCGGCGTCGAGCTACGCCACTACGGCGCTCAGCTACCTCGGCGGCACGCCGTCGGCAACAACGCGCTACACCACCTGGTTCGGCACTTTCTCGACAGGCGGCTGGGACACAGCAAAGACGCACTTCACCAACATCAAAGCCGCGTTCGACAGCCAGCCGCTGGTGCTCGACTGCGGGTGCAAGAAGAAGACCACCTACGCCTACGTCTTCTCCAATCAGCCCTACAAGATTTACCTCTGCGGCGCGTTCTGGACCGCGCCAGTCACGGGCACCGACTCGCGCGCCGGCACCTTGATCCACGAGATGTCCCACTTCGATGTCGTGGCCGCCACGAACGACTGGGCCTATGGCCAAACGGCCGCCAAGGCACTGGCCCTTTCCAACCCCGCGCAGGCTCTCAACAACGCCGACAGCCACGAATATTTCGCCGAGAACACGCCCTTCCAGCCGTGACCGAGTGGTGCTGAAGGCGTCGCTGGTGGCGCTGATGACGGCGGCCGCGACAAGCGCTGCATTGCCGGCACCGCTGCCGCTCGAATGCGCTCTGAGCGTGCCGGCCACTGTTGGCGCCGGCCGGGCCGTGCCGCTGCGCATGCACCTGCGCAACGCCGGCCCGGCACCCCTCCAGGTGCTGGGCTGGGGCACGCCGTTCGAAGGCTGGTTCGCGCCCTTCGTGAGAGTCTGGCGCGACGACACCGAGCTGACGTACAAAGGCCCGAGCCTCAAGCGCGGCGACCCCGAGCGCGAAGATTACCTGCGCATCGCAGCCGGGCGCTCGCGGGTGGCGGTGGTCGATTTGAACGAAGCCTTCGACCTGCGCCAAAACGGCCACTACCGCATACAGCCCCAGATCACTTTGCACGACGTGTTCGCGGCCAGCGCTGCGAAGCCGCCGCGCCCGCGCGATCGGCATCTGGGCCAGACCCTGGCCTGCGCATCGTTGGCCTTCGACATTCAACGTTGAGCTGCGCCGCCACCAGGCTCAGTGCGTCTTCGTCACCTTGGCCAGGTGCGGCGGGTGATCCGGGTCGCGCCCCCGCGCGCGGGCCAGGGCTTCGACCAGCGGATAAAAACTCTGGATCGCGGCGATCGGATCGAGGTCGGCGTCGGCGCATTCAGTGAGCGGCAGCGTGGCGCCGGGCGTGCCGGGCGGCGCGGCCAGCAACACCACAGCGCCGCGTTGGCGCAGGTCATCGGCCAGGGCCAGCAAGCCGGGCAAGGCCGGGCCGCGCGGCGCGAACATCAGCACCGGGTAGCCGGCGCTCACCAGGGCCAGTGGGCCGTGGCGCAGCTCGGCACCCGACAAGGCCTCGGCCTGGATGCCGCACACCTCTTTGAGTTTCAGCGCGGCTTCCATCGCCACTGCCAGGCCGGTACCGCGGCCGACAACGTAGAGGCGCTCGGCCGCCTGCAGTGCCGGCACGCCGGCATCGCACCAGGCAGCGCCGTTGGCATGGGCCTCGGTCAGGGCCGAGGGCAGCGCTTCGAGCGCTGCGGCAAGCGCCGCATCGCCTTGCCAGGCCGCGACCAGGCGCGCGCCGGCCGTCATCTGCGCGATGAAACTCTTGGTCGCGGCGATGCTGCACTCGGAGCCGGCGTGCAAGCCGAAGGCCCAGCGCGCGGCTTGCGCCAACGGCGACGCGGTGTCATTCACGAAGGCCAGCGTCGTCGCGCCACGCGCTGCAAATTGCTGCGTCGGCAGCACCAGGTCCGGGCTCTGGCCCGATTGTGAAAAAGCCAGCGACAGCAGCCCGTCGCAGTCGAGCCGCGCGCCATAGAGCGTGATCAGCGACATCGGCAATGACGTGACCAGGCGGCCGAGCCGCGCCATCAGCAGGTAGCCGGCGTAATGCGCGGCATGGTCGGAGCTGCCGCGCGCCAGGGTCAGGATCGAGCGCGGCGGCGTGGCGCGCAACTGCGCGCCGAGCGCGGCGTAGCGTTCACCGTCCTGCGCCAGCAGGCGGGCCACCGCGTCGGACGCTTCAGCCGCTTCAAGCTGCATCAGCGACATCGATGTCCTCGTGGCCCTCGACGAGGACGCGGCGCACGCGCAACTGTGCATCGAGCACCACCACGTCGGCCCAGGCGCCGACACTCAGCGTGCCGCGGTCGGCAACACCGAGGTACTGCGCTGCATGGCTCGAGACACGCCGCGAGGCTTCGGCCAGATCGAGGCCGAGCCCTTCTTCATTCACCAGGTTGCGCAGCGCCCGGTCCATCGTCAGCGTGCTGCCGGCCAGGGTGCCGTCGGCCAGGCGCACGCCGCCGGCGCACTTGTGCACCACGTGGCGGCCCAGGCGGTACTCGCCGTCGGGCATGGCCGCGGCGGCAGTGGCGTCAGTCACGCAGTACAGGCCGGGGATGGCACGCAGCGCCGCGCGCATCGCGCCGGCGTGCACGTGCAACAGGTCGGGGATCAACTCGGCGTGCTGTGCATGCGCCAGGGCGGCGCCGGCCGCGCCGGGCGCGCGGTGGTGCAGGCCGCTCATGGCGTTGAACAAATGCGTGAAGCCGCTGGCGCCCTGCGCCAGCGCCGCGCAGGTTTGCTCGTAGCTGGCCGCGCTGTGGCCGATCTGCACGCGGATACCGGCCGCCACCAACGCAGCGGTGGTCTCGAGCGCGCCCAGCAATTCCGGCGCGAGCGTGACCACACGGATCGGCGCCAGCGCATGCAGCGCCAGGATCTCGGCGGCGGTGGGCGTGACCGCAAACGCCGGCTGCGCGCCGAGTTTTTCGGGGCTGATGTAGGGGCCTTCGAGGTGCACGCCGAGCACCCGCGCAGCGCCGTCGCTGCGTGCCGTGCATGCGCCGGCCACGGCGCGCAGTGCGGCTTCGATTTCGCCGCGCGGCGCGGTCATCGTGGTCGCCAGCATCGACGTGGTGCCATGCCGCGCATGAGTGCGCGCGATGATGTCGATGGCTGTGCCGGCCTGCATGGTGTCGGCGCCGCCACCGCCGTGCACATGCAGGTCAATGAAGCCGGGCAGCAGGAGGGGCTCGCCACTGGCGCGCCACGCGTCGTCGTCCACCCGGTCTCCGCGCAGCGTCGCGATGCGCCCACCAACCACCGTCAGCGCCCCGCGCAGCCAGCCCGAGGGCGTGAGGATCAGACCCGCAAGTGGGGCCGCGGCGCTCACAGCAGCGGCCGCTCGCTGGCCTCGGCCAAGTAGAACCACTCGTGGCCGGGCAGCGCCTGGGTGTCGGGGAAGACGATGTGGCCATCGGCGCGCGCCATTACGGCCGTGCCGTCGTGGCGTTCGCCGACATGCTCGCCGGCATGCACCGCATCGAAGCTGCGCCACTCGCGCACGAAGCGGTCGGCCGGGTGCTGGCGATCGACCACTTCAGTGAGACGCAGGCGCTCGAACTCGGCCGGCGGCGCAGCCGGTGCGGCGTCAGCCAGGCCGAGCAGCGCTATCGCCTGGCGGATCGCGCGCCAGCCAACCTCGGGCGCGGCCGCATCAGCGTGCTGCCCGCATTCGAGCGTGACGCCGTAGCCGCCTTGCGAGCGCATGTACTCCGTCGTGCCGATGCCATAGCTCGGGTCGGCGTCATCGGCGAAGCCGCGTTCGCGGCGCCGCGCCGCGCCTTGTGCATACGCCGCCATCCAGCCTTCGACGATGCGCGTCGGGCCCAGGTGCGCAGCCAAGCGGCCTTCGGCGGCGGCATGCGTGAAGGGTTCGAGCGCGTCGTCGTTGTTGGCGGGCCCGCGCATCACGAAAGGTCGACCGGGGCTGTTGAAGGAGTGCAGGTCGAGCAGCACATCGTGCGCCGCGAGCCAAGGGCACAGCACATTGGCGATGCCGTCCTCGAACTCGACGGGAACCGCGGTCGGCAGCAATCGGCGGTTGAGATTGCGCTCGCCGCGCCGCTCGCCCTTGGCATAAGCCAGCGGGTTGGCCACCGGCACCAGCGTGAGCAGGCCGCGCGTGATCTGCAACTCGCCGCGTTCGATCTCGCCGAGCACGCGTTCGATGGCGCGCGTGCCGCAAGTCTCGTTGCCGTGCACAGCGCCAAGCACGATCAGGCGCGGGCCCCCCGGGGCCAGGCCAGCGAATTGATGTGCGCGCAGCGTCGCTGGTGTTGCATGCATGGTGCGATTATCGAGCGGCAGCGCGCTCCGCGTCCGTGCGCCGCCCAAAGGCCGGGTCGATCTTGAGCAGTGCGGCGGCGGCGAACGAGGGCAGCGTCGCAACGCAGACCCAGACAAAGAAGTTCGTGTAGCCGAGCTGCGTTTGCAGCC
>JANNGJ010000525.1:0-3610 GCA_031403815.1 Burkholderiales bacterium
CCGACGACACCTGCAATAATGCCGCCGGATGCTTGATGAGCTTGGCGAGCGGTTTTTCTTCCAGACATCCGACGACGACCAACCAGTAATTCGACCGCCTACGCCCACAACCAGGCTTTGCTGGTCAAGGAAGACCAGGTCGTGCGTCGCGGTCAGAAGATCGCCGAAATGGGATCGAGCGATGCCGAGCGGGTGCAACTGCACTTTGAGATTCGCAAGCTCGGCAAGCCTGTGGACCCGGCGCGGCTGTTGCCTGCGCGCTAGCCTGCCGCCCCTGGGGCGACTCCCGCAGCGCCGGGATAATGCCGGCCCATGACAGCAGAGCATGAGTGGTTGACGGTCGAGTCGCTCGACCTCGAAGCCCAGGGCGTGGCCCACGACAGCGAAGGCAAGGTGGTCTTCATCGAAGGCGCGCTGCCGGGTGAGTCGGTGCAGGTGCGCGTGCACCGACGCAAGAACCAGTGGGAGCAGGCGACCGTAACGGCCGTGCGGCGCCCCAGCGCGCAGCGAGTGACGCCCCAGTGCCCCCACTTTGGCCTGCATGCCGGCGCCTGCGGCGGCTGCAAGATGCAGCATCTGCACCCAGCCGCGCAGGTGGCTGTCAAGCAGCGTGCCCTGGAAGACGGCCTGTGGCACTTGGGCAAGGTCAAGCCCGAACTGGTGTTGCGGCCGATCGAAGGTCCGGCCTGGGGCTACCGTGACCGGGCCCGGCTGTCAGTTCGCTTCGTGGCCAAGAAGGGCGCGGTGCTGGTTGGCTTTCACGAACGCAAGTCCAGCTTCATCGCCGACATGCAGAGCTGCGCGGTGCTGCCGCTGCGTGTCAGCCAGTTGCTGTTGCCACTGCGCGCCTTGGTGATGACGATGCAAGCGCGGGATCGCCTGCCGCAGATCGAACTCGCGGTGGGTGGTGAAGTGATCGCGTTGGTGCTGCGCCACCTCGAGCCGCTTGACGACTCGGATCTGCAGCGCCTGCGCGACTTTGCGGCGGCGCATGGCGTTCAATGGTGGCTGCAGTCCAAGGGCCCGGACACGGTGATGCGCCTTGATGCCATGGGCGAAGACCTGGCCTACGCCTTGCCCGAGTTCGGTGTGCGCATGCCCTTCAAGCCGACGGACTTCACCCAGGTCAATCCGCACATCAATGCGGCCTTGGTGAGCCGTGCCGTGCGGCTGCTTGATGTTCAGGCGCACGAGCGGGTGATCGACTGGTTTTGCGGCCTGGGCAACTTCAGCTTGCCCTTGGCCACGCGAGCGCGCGAGGTTCTGGGCATCGAAGGCAGCCAGACCTTGGTTGACCGAGCGGCTGGCAATGCGGCGCTCAATGGCCTTGCAGCCAGAACCCGCTTTGTGGCGCGCAACTTGTTCGAGTTGAGCGCGACACAGTTGGTGGCCGACGGCGTGGCGGACAAGTGGCTGGTGGATCCGCCGCGGGAAGGTGCCTTCGCCCTGGCCAAGGCGCTGGCAGAACTGCACACAGAGCCGTCATTGGCGCCTGAGTGGTCGGCCCCCCGGCGCATCGTCTATGTGAGTTGCAACCCGGCGACCCTGGCCCGCGACGCCGGTTTGCTGGTGCACCAAGCCGGCTACCGGTGCAGCGCGGCAGGGGCTGTGAACATGTTCCCGCACACCGCCCACGTCGAAAGCATCGCCGTCTTTGACCGCAGCGCGTAGCGCCCAAAAGGAAGGGGCCCCGAAGGGCCCCGCTGTCCTTCTTGCGCGAAGCGGACTAGTCGCGCTCGCCACCAAAGATGCCGAGCAAGGCGAGCAGGCTTTGGAACACGTTGTACACATCCAGGTAGATGGCCAGCGTCGCTGTGACGTAGTTGGTCTCGCCGCCATCGATCACGCGCTTGATGTCGTACAGCATGAAGGCGGAGAACAGGCCAATCGCGATCACCGACAGTGTGATCATCAAGGCGCTGGACTGCACAAAGATGTTGATCACACCGGCCACCAGCAACAAGATCGCGCCCACGAACAGGAACTTGCCCATGTTCGACAGGTCGCGCTTGATCACGCTGGCCAGGCTAGCCATGGCGAAGAACACCGCCGCCGTGCCGCCGAAGGCGGTCATGATCAGCGAGGAACCGTTGCTGAAGCCGAGGATGGCAGCCAGCAGGCGCGACAACATCAGACCCATGAAGAAGGTGAAGCCGAGCAGCAGCACCACGCCGGTGCTGGAGTTCTTGAACTTCTCGATCGCGAACATCAGGCCGAAAGCGCCCACCAGGAAGATCACGGTGCTCAGGCCCATACCGACCTTGGCCATCACGCCGGTCGTCACGCCGATCCAGGCGCCCAGCACGGTGGGCACCAGGGACAGCGCAAGCAGCCAATAGGTGTTGCGCAAGACGCGGTTGCGCTGTTCGACCAGTGCGCCCGATCCGACTTGTCCGGCAAAGGCCGTCTGCAGTTGTTCGTTCATCGTCACTAACCTCCATTGATGTAAATGACGCGGGCCGATGGGCCCGACCAGCGAATTTTAGTTCCCGCGCGCCGGGCTCAAGAATAACCCTAACTTCGAGTGGCCAATCCTGCACCGGGCGTGACAGGCTGGGGCCGCCGTTGCAACGGCAGCCCGCCTCGGTCGCCCCGCCTGAGCTAAGCCAAGCGCGCGAGCACCGCCCTCTATACTTCGACGGTTTGCCTGCATCCACCGTCCCAGCCTGACCGACCTTCGCCAACGCTTTTTACGCGCCCACCGGACCCCCCGGGGCCAGCGCGGTCGAAGTCGTACGGCGAGGCTTGCTGGGCATCTTGCCCCGGAGTCCGTCTTGCTGCCAGTCCTGCCCCCCGCCGTCCTCGCGCTCGCAGACGGCACGGTGTTTCACGGCACCTCGATCGGCGCCGCGGGGCACACCGTCGGCGAAGTCGTCTTCAATACTGCCCTCAGCGGCTACCAGGAGATCTTGACCGACCCGAGCTATTGCCGCCAGATCGTCACGCTGACCTACCCACACATCGGCAACTACGGCATCAACCGCGAAGACGTGGAAGCTGCAAAGGTGTTCGCAGCCGGGCTGGTGATCAAGGACCTGCCCGTGTTGGCGTCGAACTTTCGAAGCGCCACGACTTTAGCCCAATACCTCGCGCAAGAGGGCACGGTGGCCATCGCTGACATCGATACGCGCAGGCTGACACGACATCTGCGCAGCCACGGCGCGCAGAGCGGCAGCATCGTCGCATTCGAGCGCGGCGCCGTGGTGAGCCCGGCGCAAGTGCAGCAAGCCGTGGCGATGGCGCGCGGTGCACCTAGCATGGCGGGCCTGGATTTGGCCAAGGTGGTTTCGGCGTCGGAGCCCTATGCCTGGACCGAGACCGAATGGACCCTCGGGGTCGGCTACGGTGCCCAGGCCGCACCTCGCTTTCATGTGGTCGCCTACGACTTCGGCGTGAAGCGCAACATCCTGCGCATGCTGGCCAGCCGCGGCTGCCGCGTCAGCGTCGTGCCGGCACAAACCCCTGCCGCCGAGGTCTTGGCGCTGGCCCCCGACGGCGTGTTCCTGAGCAATGGTCCCGGCGACCCGGAACCCTGTGACTACGCCATCTCTGCCACGCGCACGCTGGTCGAGCGCGGCATCCCTACTTTCGGCATCTGTCTGGGTCACCA
>JANNGJ010000526.1:0-4014 GCA_031403815.1 Burkholderiales bacterium
GCCGGCCTCGCCCTGCAGCGGCCAGCCCGCCAGCAGGGCGGCGCTGCGCTGTGCAACGTCGGCGCCGAGCAGGTGCAGGCGCCACAACATCGATGCCGCGTCGACGCGCTGCAGGCCGACCTGCATCTGGTCGGCCGCCATATGGCCGTCAACCACACGCAGGGTGCCTGCCGTGTCCAGGCCTTCGAGGCGGAACAGCGCGGTGTGCCACCACAAGTGGGTGGCAAAGCCATTGCCTTCGGCCCACGCGGCTTGGTGCTGGCGCAGCCACGCGGCGCCGTCGTCGAAGCGGCCTTGCATGTCCATCACATGGGCCACGCTGTGCACGGCCCAGGGCGCACGCGCATCGAGCGCCAGGGCCCGCCGACCCGCCTCCTCGGCCTGCTCCAGGCAGTGGTTTTCTTCCAGGCCAAAGGCCCACAGCGCCAGCACATGCGGGTAGAGCGGGTCGTGCTCGTCCCACTCGGCCAGGGCGCGCGCCGGCCGCGCGCGCAGGGCCGCGGCATCGCCGCGGTAAAAGTCCCACAGCTGGGCCCATTGCAGGGCCAGCGCATCCCGCGGCTGCTCGATCAGCAGGCTGTCCCAGCTACGGCAAGCGCAGGCCCAGCGCCCGTCGAGCACCTGCTGCACGGCCTCGAGGTGGGCGCGCTCCCGCGCCGGCGCCATGGCGCTCGTGAGGGCCCGGGCCGCGTCGAGATGCGCCCGGGCTTGCGGCAGCACCGAGGCCTCTGTCAGGCTGGCCAGGAAGCCGGCCTTCATGGTGTGCGGCAGAGCCCAGCCGGGGTCGGCGGCGATGGCGGCGTCGAGGTCGGCGAGCGGTGTGTCGTAGAAGGACATCATGCGCCACAGCGCCACGTCGACGGCAGCGCGCGCGGCCGTCGAGCCACTGCCCTGCGGGAGCCCGCGTGCGTCTTGCTGCTGCGTCATGGCGCCGAATGTACTGCGGTCACTTGACACTTCATTTCAGCACCGGCCACGGCGGCTGCGGGCCGCGCAGTTGCTCCCAGGCCCGTGCCAGGCGCAGCACGCCGATGTCGTCGTGGCGCTGGCCGACGATCTGCAGGCCGATGGGCAGGCCGTCGTCCGTGCTGCCGGCGTTCAGCGCCACGGCGGGTTGCTCGCTCATGTTGAAGGGCAGGGTGAAGGCGATGTGCTCGAACGGGCGCTCGGGGTCGTTCGACGGCATCGCCCACTCGGCCGCAAAGGCCGGCTCCGGGCTGACGGGCGAGAGCACGAAATCGAATCGTTGGGTCGCGGTCACGGCTGCGTCGCGCAGCGCCGCCATTTGGCCGTAGCCGCGAAAGACCTGCGGCCCGCTGAGCGCCTCGCCGCGCGCAATCCATTGGCGAATGAAGGGCAGCACGCGCGCCTGGCGCTCGACCGGCAGCGCCGACACCTCCAGCCACGAGCGCATGCGCCAGAAGTGGTCCATGCCGTCGGCCATGGCCCGGGTGGTGAACGGTGGCACCAGCTCAATGATCGCGCCAGCGTGCTCGAACGCGCTCGCGGCAGCCTCCACCACAGCGCGCACGGCAGGCGCCACCGGGGTGCCCCAACCGGCATCGAGCCAGAGACCCAGGCGCAGGCCGCGCAACTCGATGCCGAGTTCGCGCCAGGCGATGTCCTGCCAGGGCAGGCTCATGGCATCGCGCGCATCCGGGCGGCTCAGCACCGTCATTGCCAGTGCGGCGTCGTCGACAGTGCGCGTCAGCGGGCCGGCCACGCGGCCAGCGTAGGGCGGGTCGATCGGGATGCGGCCCAGGCTGGGCTTGAAGCCGAGCACACCGCACCAGGCCGCCGGCAGGCGGATCGAGCCGCCGATGTCGGTGCCGAGATGGATCGGCCCGTAGCCCGCAGCGCAGGCGGCCGCGGCACCGGCGCTGCTGCCCCCCGGGCTCTTGCTCAGGTCCCAGGGGTTGCGTGTGAGCTTGTGAAAACTCGACAGACCCGAGGACAACATGCCGTAGTCGGGCATCGTCGTCTTGCAGACGATCACCGCCCCGGCTTCGCGCAGGCGCGCCGCCGGCGGCGCATCGGCCGCGGCCGGCACGAGCAGCGTGGCTGCGGTGCCCAGCGGCGTGGGCGTGCCGCGGGTGGCAATGTTGTCTTTGATCGTGACCGGCACGCCGTCGAGCGCGCGCGCCTCGCCGCGTTGCCAGCGGGTCTCGCTCTCTCGTGCGGCTTGCAGTGCGGCGTCGGCATCAAGCGCCCAGGTGGCGGCGATGTGCGGCTCGCAGCGCTCGATGTGGGCGAGCACCTCCCGCACCACGTCCACCGGCGATGCCTCGCGCGACGCGTACAACGCGAGTAATTCCACGGCGCTGCGGTCGTGGAGCGTGCCCATGCTCAGACGGCTGGACGCGGCGCCATGAAGCGGGCCAGGTTCTTCGCCGCCTGCGCGCGCACCTTGCTGCGCAGCAGGGGCGTCCATCCGAGCAGCAGGCCCGGCGTGCCGAGCGCCTGGCGGGCCCAGCGCCAGAAGTCGAAGCGGTCGCGATGGCGGGTGATCAAGCCGGCGCTGTCGAACTCGAACTCGGCGTCGATGATGTTGTGCACGAGGCGGCCGGTGGCCGTAAAGCGGTAGGTGGGCTCCCAATGCGCGCTGTGGTCCGTGATCTGGCTCACTTCGAGTTTCCAGACATCGCGGCCTTTGGTCTTGACGGCCTCGCAGAGCATGGCCCACATGGCGCCCACTTGCGCGCGGCCGCGCAGCGAGAAGGCCTCGTCGTCAAAGCTCGCCTGCGGCGCGTAGCAGGCGGCCATGGCGTCGGCGTCGAGCTGCGCGAACGCGGCATAGAGCCGCTCAATCGTCTGTTGGCTCATTGCCAGCTTACCGCGGCCATGTCGTTGGCAAAGATCGGCGAGCTGGCCCACAGGCCCTTGAGGCCTTTGCGGGCCACCGACACATTGGTCGGGTTGAAGAGGAAGGCGTTGACAGCGTCGGTGGCGATCAGGCGCTGCAAGTCCCCGAACAGCTTGGTGCGCTCCTTGGGGTTGCCGGCCGCGGCGTGTTGGGCCGCCAGCTCGCGGAAGGCCTTGCTGTCATAGCCCCAGTAGTAGGCGGTGTTGGCGTACTGCATGTAGTCGAGCGGCTCGACATGGTTGATGACGCTCAAGTCAAAGTTGCCTTTGAAGGTGCCGCCCAACCACTGCGCCCACTCCACGTTCTCGATCTTGGCGACGATGCCCACCTTGGCCAGTTGGGCGATCAGCACCTCGCCGCCCTTTCGTGCGTATTGCGGCGGCGGCAGGGTCAGCGTGACGTTCAGCGGCGTGACCACGCCGGCTTCCTTCAGCAGCGCCTTGGCGCGCTCGGGGTCGAACGGGTACAGCGCCGTCAGATCCACATAGCCGGCATCGGTCGGCGCGAAGTGGCTGCCGATGGGTTTGCCCAGGCCTTCGAGCACGCCGTCGATGAAGGCCTTGCGGTCGATGGCGTGCATCAGGGCACGACGCACGCGCACGTCATCAAACGGCTTCTTCTTGTTGTTGATGCTCATGATGCCCTTGCCCGCCGTGGCGCCAAGGGTGACGACGAAGCGCTTGTCGGCCTGCAGTTGGCGCAGCGCCTGGGGCGCGTCCAGGCGCGGCACGCCGTCGATGTCGCCGGCCAGCAGCGCCGCCACGCGGGCGGCGGGGTCGTTGATGAAGCGGAAGGTGACGCGCTCGATCTTGACGGCCTTGGCATCGCGGAAGCCCGGCCACTTGGCCAGCGACACCGAGGCGCCCTTCTTCCAGTCCTCGAAAGTGAAGGGGCCGGTGCCGATCGGCTTGGTGGCGGTGCCGGCAGCGCTCTTCGGGTCAAGGACCACGGCGGTGTTCTCGCCCATGCGAAAGAGGAAGTTGCCGTCGGCGTTGTTCAGCGTCAGGATCACGGTGTGCGCGTCGGGCGTGTCGATGCGCGAGATGTTGTCGAACACCGCCTTCTTGGCCTTGTTGGTGCTCTTGTCGTCCTTGGCGCGCTCGAAGCTGAACTTCACGTCGGCGGCGTCGAAGGCCTCGCCGTCGTGGTAC
>JANNGJ010000527.1:0-8448 GCA_031403815.1 Burkholderiales bacterium
GGTGGGCTGCGACGCAGCGGGCGCGCGGCCGCCGTTGTCGGTGATGGGGCCGCCCCGGTCGATCCATAACGGCCTGGGGGGTGGGTTGGGCGGGGTCATGGTTCGCTTGGGTCTGCTGCGGTTGGATAGCGGTGGTACATCAAGAACTGCGCGTCGGGGCTCCAGCCGTGGGCTTGGTACAGCGCCTGGCCGGAGGTGTTGTCGCGAGCAACGTTCAAGGTGACTCGCGCCGCGCCCTGCGCCCAGGCATAGGCTTCGAGGGCGCGCAAAAGCTGCGTCGCCGCGCCCTTGCGCCTGGCGGTCTCAACGACGAAGAGGTCGTTGAGCACAAAGACCCTGGCCAACCCAACCGACGAGTAGCTGGGATAGAGCTGAGCCAGGCCCACCGCGACGACGCCGCCGTCATGCGCGATGAACACGACGGACTCGCCGTGCTTGAAGCGCGCAGTGAGGAACGCGCGTGCGGCCGGAAGGTCGCTTCGCTGGCCCTGGAACTCGCGGTACAGGTTGAAGAGCCGGACGAGTTCATCGAGATCGTTCAAGACGGCTTGGCGAACGCTGACGCCGCTGGGCCCGCGCTGGCGAGAAGCTACGCTGTGCGGCATGCCGGGCGATCAGTCCGGCCGCAGCAGCGCGATCACCTTGCGGCCGTGGCGCCGATAGACGTGAAAGTCGCTGTCCAGCGTCAAGACTCGGCTCGCGTCGTAGATCTCGGCCAGGCGGATCAGGCAGGCGTCTGCGAGCGATGCGGGCACGTTGTCGTAGCGTTCGAACAGCCTGCGCACGGCGCTTGCTTCCTCGCCCAACGCCATGCCGATCCGGACCACGCCGCGCTCGACCAGCGCCAGCGCCTTGGCGGGGTCGAAACCAGCGCGGGCGAGCAGGAAACATGTCTCGGTGACGACACCCTCACAGGTGATGAAGGGTGGCGCGTGGCTCGCAAACTGTTCGACGGCCCAGGCATGGTGTCGCTCGCCACGGCAGTGCAGCGCCACCCACGGGCCGGTGTCGAGCAAGATGGTCGGCGCGGGGCTCATGTCATACCTTGCCGAAGTCCTTCATGTGCTTCGGATGGCTGGCCAGATCCTTCGGGCCGCCCTCGAAGCAGCCGACAAGGTCGCCGGCCTGGTCGAGTGCCGAGACGAAGGCCGGCGCGCTGCCGGAGCGGCGGCTGACATAGGCGACGATCGCGCGCCGTACCAGTTCGGACTTGCTGATTTGCTCGCCATGGCTGGCGCGCGCGATCTGCTGTTCGAGTTCGGGCGGGACCTTGATCGTCAGGGTGCTCATGAGGTGGTTTCCTGGCAAGTAATACCGTACGGCATGCGATCTTACCTATTTGTGATGCCCGAGTGCCGCTTTTCTACTTGCTCACACCCATCACCGCATCCGGCAACCAGGTCACGATCTGCGGGAACACAGAGATGAGGCCGATGCACAGCACCAGGCACATGAAGAAAGGGATGGCCGCGCGCGCGATCACGTTGCTGTCCTTGCCCGTCAGGTTCTGCAGCACGAAGAGGTTGAAGCCCACCGGTGGTGTGACCTCGGCGATCTCGACCAGCAGCACGATGAAGATACCGAACCAGACCAGGTCGAAGCCGGCCTTCTGGATCATCGGCAGCACCACGGCGCTGGTCAGCACGATCATCGAGATGCCGTCCAGCGCCGTACCCAGGATCAGGTACAGCACCGTCAGCACGGCGATCAATGCATAGGGCGACAGGCCCAGGCCGTTGACCCAATCGGCCAACTCGCGCGGGATGCCGGTGAAGGCCATCGTCTTGGTCAGGAAGGCCGCGCCGGCCAGGATGAACATGATCATGCAGCTCACCCGCGTGGCGCTGCTCAAGCCGTCCCAGAAGTTTTGCCAGGTCAGCATGCGGCCGCTGGCGGCGATGATGAGTGCGCCCAGCACACCGAAGGCGGCGCACTCGGTGGCCGTGGCCCAGCCGGCGAGCAGCACCCAGACGATGAAGACGATCAACAAGGTGACCGGGATCAGGCTGCCCGAGCGCTTGATCTTCTCGGTGAAGGACAGATGCTCGTCGGCTGCCGGCACCCGCTCGGGATGGCGCAGGCTCCACCACATGATGTAGCCCGAGAACAGTGCCATCAGCAGGAGACCCGGCAAGAAGCCGGCAAGAAAGACGCGGATGATGGAGGCGTCGGCCGCCACCGCGTAAACCACCATCGTGATCGAGGGCGGGATCAGGATGCCCAGGGTGCCGGCCGTGGCCAGCGAGCCCAGGGCCATCTGCTCGTCATAGCCGCGGCGCTTGAGTTCCGGCAGGGCGACCTTTGCAATCGTCGCGCACGTGGCCGCCGACGAACCCGAGACGGAGCCGAAGACGCCGCAACCGAGGATCGTGGTGTGCATCAGGCGCCCCGGCACCCGCTCGAGCCACGGTGCCAGACCCTCGAACATTTGCTCTGACAGGCGGGTGCGAAACAGGATCTCACCCATCCAGATGAACAGCGGCAAGGCCGCCAACTCCCAGCTCGCACTGCTCTCCCAGAAGGCCGAGAACAGGTTCTTGCCCGGCAGCGTGGTGGTGAAGAAGGCCTGACCGATCCAGCCGACGATGGCCAGGGTCATGGCGATCCACACACCGCCGGCCAGGAACAGAAGCATCACGACCAGCAGGAAGGCGCCGAGCCAGACGAGGTCCATGTCAGCGGCTCCGCCCAGCGTCGTGCTGCGCTAGACGCATGAAGCGGCTGTCCGTGCTCGGCCTTTTGCCGACGTTCGTTCCCGCGCGTTCGTGGGCCGCGCCGGCCGAGGCCGCCCGGCGCACCACCACCCCCGAACACCTCCCACGTATCGGATCGGGACGGTGGGGCGCTCTGCGCAGCGAAATAGAGGAGGAGAGGCGGGCGCAGCCCGACTCGGGGGACATTCGCGGAGCAGAGCGCCCCGCCGTCCCGATCTCGCGCACCTTGGCGAGTGCGGGAACGAAGGTCCGCAGTGGGCCGAAAGTGGACCGCATCACATGTCCTCCGAGAAATCGCCGCGAGCGTGGCGTTCTTCGACCAAGCGAACGTAGGTCGGCTTGGCGCCGCGCAGCACACAGACCAACTCATCGAGCACGGCGACGAAGAACAGCAGCGCGCCGACCACGAAACTCAATTGCGGAATCCACAGCGGCACCACCAGCAAGCCGACGGGCATGTCCTGGAACTGCCAACTCTCATACGTGAAGCGTGCGGCCCAGAAGGCGAGGTAGCCGATGGCCAGCGCAGCCACCGCGAGCGAGCCAATCTCGAAGCCGCGGCGCGGGCGCGGCGGCAGGCGTTCGAGCAGCAGCGTCACGCGCACGAAGTCGCCATTGCGAAAGGCCTGCGCCATGGCCAGGAAGGCTGCGGCGGCACAGAGCCAGGCCACCAGGTCGTTGACGATGCCCACGCGCCAGCCCATCTCGCGCCCGAGCGAGCCGACGATCATCAGCACGAAGATCGCCAGCACGCACAAGGCGGCCAACGCACCCGCGGCGGCGTAAAGGGTGTCGAGGAAGCGGCGCATCGCTGAACTAGCCGTTCGACCTGAGTCTGAGGTTCCGAACATCCTGAGCCTGTCGAAGGAAGGGCTTCGACAGGCTCAGCCCGAACGGCGCTTCAACTGATTTCATGAAAGGTCCTTGATGCTTACTTGCGGAAAGCGTCGATCACGGCCTTGCCTTCGGCACCCGCGGTCGCGAGCCAATCGGCCGTCATGCGCTCGCCGATGGCGCGCAGTTCGCGCTTCAGGTTGTCGGCGCGCGGGTCGATGGTCATGCCCTTGGCGGCCAGCTCTTTCAGGTACTCGGCGTCGCGCTCTTCGCTGATGCGCCAGCCGCGCGTCTCCGCCGCGGCAGCGGTCTTCAGCAGCAGCTCCTGGGTCGGCTTGTCCAGGCCGTCGAAGGACTTCTGGTTGACGACCACCAGGTTGCGCGGTAGCCAGGCCGCAACGGCGTAGAAATGCTTTACATGCTCGTGCAGCTTGCTATCGACACCACTGGCGCTGCTGGTCAGGAAGTTGTTCACCGCGCCGGTGGCCAGGGCTTGCGGCAGCTCGGCCAATTGCACCGTCACCGGTTGCGCACCGAGCAGCTCGGCGATCTTCGAGGTGGCGGGGTTGTAGGCGCGCATGCGGGTGCCTTTCAAGTCGGCGAGCGACTGTACTGGCTTGGCCGAGTACAGGCTCTGCGGCGGCCAGGGCACGGCGTAGAGCAGCCTCAAGCCCTGGCCGGCGAGCACTTTCTCCAGCGCCGGGCGAGAGACGTCATTGAGCCGCTTTGCGTCGGCATAGCTGGTGGCCAGGAAGGGGATCGAATCCAGGCCGTACAGCGGATGGTCGTTGGCTGCGCCGGAGACGATGAACTCGCCGATGGGGGTCTGCGACGACTGCACCGCGCGCTTGATCTCGTTAGCCTTGAACAGCGATGCGTTGGAGTGCAGCGTGAGCTTGAACTTGCCGGCGCTGGCTTTGTCCACCTCGTCGGCGAACCATTGCAGGTTCTGCACCTGGAAGGTGTTGGGGCCGTAGCCCGAGGGCAGATCCCATTTGGTCTGGGCCTGCGCGGCAAAGGCGCTGGCGGCTACGGCGGCGGCCACGAGTAGTTTGCGAATCGTCGTCATCGTCGTTTCTCCTTCGCCTTCAGAAGCTGGCGAGTTGGTGGTTGAGCAGGTCGGTGATCAGCATCGAGCCCGGTGCGTGGGTGATGGCCAGCGGTGGCCGGGCTTGCACCAGGGCGGCCTGCGGAGTGACGCCGCAAGCCCAGAACACGGGCAACTCGTCAGGCATCACGTCCACCGCGTCGCCGTAGTCGGGCCGCGCCAGATCGGCAATGCCGATCAGCGCCGGATCGCCGATGTGCACCGGCGCGCCATGCACCGCCGGGTAGCGCGACGTGATCTGCACGGCGCGGATGGCGTCGGCCGCCCGGAGGGGGCGCATCGTCACCACCAGCGGCCCGGCAAAGGGGCCGGCGGGTGTGGTGGCGATGTGGGTGCGGTACATCGCGATGTTGCGGCCCTGCTCGACGTGGCGCAGGCGAATGCCGGCTTGCATCAGCGCCTGCTCGAAGCTGAACGAGCAGCCGATGACGAAGGCCACGGAGTCGTCGCGCCACAGCGCCTGAACGTCGCTCGCCTCGTCGGCCACCACACCGTCGCGCCAGACGCGGTAGCGGGGCAGGTCGGTGCGGATATCGATGTCTTGGCCGAGCGCGGGCAGCGATGGATCGCCCGGCTCGCCCACCGCCAACAGCGGGCAGGGCTTGGGGTTGCGCTGGCAGTAGCGCAGGAAATCGTCGGCCCAGCTCTTGGGCAAGATGACGACATTGCCCTGCACATGGCGCGCAGCCACCCCGCTGGTGTGCTGTGCCCACGCGTTGGCGCGGAACGCGGCACGCCACTCTGCCGGGCTGGCGTGGGGGCCGATCAAGGTGGGGGTGGGGCGCGCGGCGTCAGTCATGGCGCTGCGATTGTGGGAGCCCGCACGGGGCCCGGCAAACGCGAACTTTTTCTATGTCTTCATCGAAGTTTTCGATGAGCGGGCGGGTTTGCCCTTGACTTGACGGGCCAGCACCGATTCGGCGGCGCGGCCGGCGAAGGGCGAGGCCGGGTCGTTGCGCCAACTCAGGTGGATCGGCAGCGGCAGCAACTCGGCTGTGCAGCGCAGGACCGCCAGGGGCCGGTGCTGCGACAGACGCGCGATGGCCGCTTGCGGCAGGGTGGCGATGCCAAAGCCCTGCGCAACCAGCTCCACCATTGCCGAAATCGACGAGATGGTGTGCAGGCGCGGCGACTCCACGCCGTGACGGCGGCACAGGTCGAGCAGCGCGACATGAGGCTGGGAGCCGCGCTGAAAGGTCAGCAGCTCGTGCTCCTGGGCCAGCTCGACCAGCGATACCAGGCGCCGTGCCGGGCGTTGCAGGCGGCCGGCAAAGACCATCGGCATGGCGGCCAGCGCGCGACTGTGAACGCCCTCGCCATCGGCCGGCAGGGCGGCCAGGATCAGGTCGACCGTGCCGCGCCGCATCAGGTCCATCAGCACCGGGGTGGTTTCCACCGTCAGCTCGAGTTGCAGGCCCGGTTGCTCGCGGCGCAGGGTCTGGATCCAGTCGATCAGCCACGAGTGCAGCACTGATTCGTTGGCACCCACCCGCAGCGTCGCGGCGCGCGCCGTTGCGGAGCTGCCAAGTTCGGCGCGGATCTCGCGTTGCAAATTGAGCAGGCGCTCGGCGTGGCGCCCAAAGCGCACCCCCGCGGTGGTGAGCCGGAACTGTTTGTCGCGCCGGTCCAGCAGCAACACGTCCAGTTCCGTTTCCAGCGCCGCGATGCGGCTGGACAACGCCGATTGCGTGACGAACAGCTTTTCGGCGGCGCGCGTAACGCTTTTCAAGGTCACGGCCCAATAGAAGGCTTCGACGAAACGCAGATTCATGGCGGCGGTCGGGCGCAGGCTACGGGGAAGATCCGGTCGCGCAAGCGCCCGGTGCGGGCTATCCTCATTCTCAGGCCTTCAGCCTCAACCCCATCCACAGGAGTGTCCATGCAGCTGCCCAAAGCCCTTTTCGCCGCCCTTGCCGCCACTGCGCTGGTGGCCACTGCGCAAGCGCAGACCAAGTGGGACCTGGCCGCCGCCTACCCGGCGACCAACTTCCACAGCGAGAACCTGGCCGCCTTTGCGGCCGATGTCGACAAGGCCAGCGCTGGCAAGCTCAAGATCACCGTGCACGCCAATGCCTCGTTGTTCAAGGCGCCCGAGATCAAGCGTGCGGTGCAGGGCGGGCAGGCCCAGGCCGGCGAGATCCTGCTGGCCAACTTCCAGAATGAGTGGCAGCTGTTTGGTGCCGACGGCCTGCCCTTCCTGGCCGACAGCTACGAGTCGGCGATGAAGTTGTACCGGGCGCAGCGCCCGTTCCTGGAGAAGAAGTTCGCTGAGCAGGGCATGCTGATGCTGTACGCCGTGGCGTGGCCGCCGCAGGGCATCTACTCGAAAAAGCCGCTGGCCTCGGCCGCCGACCTCAAGGGCTCGAAGTGGCGCGCCTACAGCCCGGCCACGGCGCGCATCGGGGAGCTGATCGGGGCGCAGCCGGTCACGGTGCAGGCTGCCGAGGTGTCGCAGGCGCTGGCCACTGGCGTGATCGAAAGCTACATGAGCAGCGGCTCGACTGGGTTCGACACCAAGACCTATGAGCACATCAAGTACTGGTACGACACCCAGGCCTGGCTGCCGAAGAACGCCGTGATCGTCAACAAGGCAGCCTTCGACGCGCTCGACGCGCCGACCAAGGCGGCCGTGCAAAAGGCTGCAGCCGATGCCGAAACGCGCGGCTGGGCCGCCAGCCGGCGTGTCAACACCGAGTCGCTCGACAAGCTCAAGGCCAATGGCATGAACATCGTCGCCCCGCCGGCCCAGCTCAAGGCCGACATGACCAAGGTGGGCGACACGATGCTGACAGAGTGGCTCGACAAGGCTGGCCCGGACGGCAAGGCATTGGTCGAGGCGTTCCGCAAATAGGTGCACCGGCGCGGCCCGTACGCGGGCCGCGTGGCGGTCTTTTCTCACACGGACGCGACCGCCTCCTTGGTACCCTTGGCGACGGTTGATTGCGCAGTACCCTTCATCTTTCAAGGCCTGCCCATGCGAAACAAGATTCCCGAGATCACCACGCCCTTGCCGACCCTGTCCCTCGAGGTTCTGAGCAGCTGGGAGTGGCCACAACCGCCGTTCGCGCGCCGCCACATGATGGCGCCGCTCGATACCGTGCTGCAGGCTTGTCGGGTCGAGACACCGACGGGCGCGCCAGTCGACGGGCAACTGGTGCAGTTCGACGCCGAGGCTTCGATGCTGCGCTTTCGCATCGGCCCCGGCGGCGAGCCGCTGGCGCTGCCCTTCAGCAAGTTTCGCCGCCTGACCCTGACCACGCCCTGGCCCCTGGCGCGGCGCGCCCCCGACGCACCCGTCGAGCGCGTTCCCACCGCCGCCCAGGAACGCGGCTACCGCGTCGAGTTGATGGCCGGCGGCCACCTGAGCGGCCGCACCATGGGCTACGTCTTGCAGGACGGCGGCGTCTTCCTGTTCGCCCCCCTCGATGACGGCGCCGCGGTGGAGCGCGTGTTCGTGCCGCAGGACGGCTGCAAGGCCGTGCACTTCGGCAAGTCAGCGGAGGAGCATGCGGCCGAGCGCTGGATCGCGACCCCGCAAGAACTGTTCGCGGCCCTCGATGCCCAGCTGCGCGCGCCGGTCAAGCCGCTCGGCGAGGCGCTGGTCGATCTGGGCTTCATCACCCGCGGCACCCTTGACCGCGCCGTGAGCGACCAGGCCACGGACAACGCGCGCCCGCTGGGCGAAGATCTGGTGGCGGCGGGCCTGCTCGAGCGCGCCGACCTGCAGACCGCCTTGGCGCACAAGATGGGCTACCCGCTGGTCGACCTGGCGCGCTTTCCGCTCGACCACGA
>JANNGJ010000528.1:0-1848 GCA_031403815.1 Burkholderiales bacterium
CATGATCTTGAGCAAGGTGCTCTTGCCCGAGCCGTTCACGCCGAGCATGCCGATCTTGGCGCCGGGGAAGAAGGACAGCGAGATGTTCTTGAGGATGTGGCGCTTCGGCGGCACGATCTTGCCGACGCGGTTCATGGTGAAGACGTACTGGGCCATGGTCTACCTTGACTGGAAATGCAACGCGGGCCTTCCCCCCTGGAAGGCCCGCACCAGCTTATTGTCGCCGCTGCCGGCCCGGCCCGGCAGCTGCCCTCGCTGCCGGCCCTGTATTTGCGCATCTGAGCTGGGCCGGCGTGCCGTTCGTCGCGGCTGCCCTTGTGGTCCTGTGGCTTGGCCCTACATTGCAGCCTTCAATCACTGCTGACCCGAGGCCCGCATGAACACCCAGGTGATGACCGTCGAAGCCCCCGCCACGCTGGTGCGCACCACGCACATCGTCTACGCGCTGCATGCGCTCGGGCTCGCGCTCGGTGCCTTCGGCGCGGCCAGTGTGATCGGCTCCTTCCTGTTCGGCTGGCCGTCGATCATTGCTGTCATCGTCAACTACATCTACCGCAGTGACGCCCGCGGCACCTGGCTCGAATCGCACTTCGAGTGGCAGATCCGCACCTTCTGGTTTGCCGCCGCCTGGGCCCTGCTGGTGGCCGTCGTGTCGATCCCGCTGACCCTGATCGTCATCGGCTTCGGCACCTGGGTGCTGGGCATGCTGCTGCTTGGCGTGTGGGCGATCTACCGCATCGTGCGCGGTTGGCTGCGCCTGAATGCACACCAAGCCATGCCGAGCTGACCTCCCCGAGCCCGCTCGCGCGGGCTCGGCAGCTACAATCTGCCCTGCGCCGCGGCCTCCAGTCATCGTGGCGCGGTCGATTCCGACGCCTCAAATCCTTCGCGCCTACCGACTGGTGCACCCGCCACGGGTGACAGCAGGCAGCGAACCACGGCTCCCAGCGAGCCTTCCCAAAATGCATTTCACTGACCTCGGCCTGGCCGAGCCACTCCTGCGCGCGATCCGCGAACAGGGCTACGACACCCCCACGCCGATCCAGGCGCAAGCCATTCCCCTCGTGCTGCAAGGCGGCGATGTGATGGGCGGCGCGCAAACTGGCACCGGCAAGACCGCCGGCTTCGTGCTGCCGATGCTGCAGCGCCTGATGGCCGCTCCGGCCAAGCGTGACGCGCGCGGCCGGGTGCCGATCCGCGCGCTCATCCTGACGCCAACCCGCGAACTCGCGGCGCAAGTCGAAGAGAGCGTGCGCACCTACGGCAAGCATGTGCCGCTGACCAGCATGGTGATGTTCGGCGGCGTCGGCATGTCGCCCCAGGTCGATCGCCTGCGCAAGGGCGTCGACATCCTGGTGGCCACGCCCGGCCGCCTGCTCGACCACCACCAGCAGCGCACCCTGGACCTGAGCCACGTCGAAATCTTCGTCCTCGACGAAGCCGACCGCATGCTCGACATGGGCTTCATCCACGACATCAAGAAGGTGCTGGCTGTTCTGCCCCAGAAGAAGCAGAGCCTGCTGTTTTCGGCCACCTTCAGCGACGACATCAAGGCCCTGGCCGACAAGCTGCTCAACGCCCCGGCGTTGATCGAAGTGGCGCGGCGCAACCAGACCGCCGAGACCATCTAGCAAAAGGTGCACCCGGTCGGGCGCGAGCGCAAGAAAGAGTTGCTGGCGCACCTCATCAAGAACGGCGACTGGCACCAGGTGCTGGTCTTCACGCGCATGAAACACGGCGCCAACCGGCTCACCGACTACTTGTGCGACCAGGGCATCAGCGCCATGGCGATCCACGGCAACAAGAGCCAGACCGCGCGCACCAAGGCGCTGGCCGACTTCAAGGCCG
>JANNGJ010000529.1:0-3645 GCA_031403815.1 Burkholderiales bacterium
TGCTGGCGCGCTACAACCCGCCGATGACGCCGTGGTTTCTGCGCCGCAACGAGATCTGGCTGGCCATGCGCTGAGGGCGCTGAGCCGGCTGGCGGTGACGCTCGCCGCTCTCAAGTCCAGGGCGCGCAAGCCGATAACTGAGGCATGCCTCTCGATCCGGAAATCGTTCTCGGTCTGGCCTTCTGCGGCCTGGTTGTGTCGCTGGCCCTGGGCACGCTTTACTGGCGCCAGACCCGCCACAGCGCAGGTTTGCAGCGCAGCCTGCGCGACGCCAGTTCGCGCGCCGACGACGCCGAATTGCGTGATGCCGTCACCGGCGCGCTGTCACGGCGTGGCCTGGACGACGCCCTGGCCACGCTGGCCGGGCGCGAGGGCACCGGACCGCTGGCCGTGCTCTGCATTGGGCTGGATGCCTTCCGCCTGCTGCAGGACACCCATGGACTGGCCGGCGTCGACCCTTTGCTCGCCGCGGTGGCCAAGCGCCTGCGGGCCGTGGGCGCCTCGAAGCGGGCGATTGCCCGTGTCGGCAGCGACGAATTCGCCCTGATCTCCCGCGGCAGTGAAGAGGCGGGTCTCGAGTTGGCCGAGCAAGTGCGCACCGGTCTGGCCGAAGTTTTCGTGATCGACGGCCACGAGCTGCGCTTGACAGTCTCGGTGGGCGTGGCGAACGGCGTCGCGGCCGAGGCGCCGCAGTTGCTGTCACGCGCCGCCGCCGCCATGCGCACCGTGATGCACGCCGGCGGCGACGATTGGGCCGAGTTCGACCCGCGCATGGCCGCCGACCAGCGCGACCAGGCCGAGCTGGTGCGCGACTTGCGCCAGGCCATCGAGCGCAAGGAGTTCGAGCTCTTCTACCAACCGAAGATCGACAGCAGCAGCCTGCAGGTCACTGCCGCAGAGGCACTGTTGCGCTGGCGCCACCCGCGTCGCGGCATGGTCAGCCCGGTCGTGTTCATCCCGCTGGCCGAGCGCCACGGCCTGATCGGCGAGATCGGCAACTGGGTGCTGGACGAGGCGCTCCGGCAGGCCGCGGTCTGGCGCAAGGGCGGGCTGCGCATGCGCGTGGCGATCAACGTCTCGGGCTACCAGATGCGGCAGGACGACTTCGCCGCGCGCCTCGAACGCGGCTTGCGCAGCCATGGCCTGCAGGCCGAGCGCTTCACCTGTGAGATCACGGAGAGCGTGGCGATGGAGGACACGGTGGTGGCGCACCGTGCGTTTGCCCGCCTGGGCCGGCTCGGGGTGCATGTGTCGATCGACGACTTCGGCACCGGCCACTCCAGCCTGGCGTCACTGCGCCGCCTGCCCGCCAGCGAACTGAAGATCGACCGCGCCTTCGTCGCCGACCTGGCCGAGAGCGCCGAGGCCCGCAGCATCGTGCAGGCCATCGTGCAGATGGCCCACTCGCTGCGCCTGCGCGTGGTGGCCGAAGGCGTCGAGACCGAGGCCCAGCGCGACTTCCTGATGGCGCAAGGCTGCGAGGAGATGCAGGGCTACCTGTTCGCCAAGCCAATGAGCGGCCGCGCCCTCGGCCTGTGGGCGATGGACGGGCCCGCCGCATTGGGGCAGACCTTCAGTTCGTCCTTGTTCAAGGACACCTTGCCGCTGGTCAACGTCCAGGCGCCGACGCAGCTGATGACGCGGGCCTGAGGCCGGCTGCGCTGCAGCCCGGTCTCGACGCTCAGCGGCTGCGGCCGCCGCGTTGCGCAATCGACGCGGCTGGGGGCGCGCCTCGCTCGGCCTGGGCCTGGGCCAGCGCCGCATCCAGGGTGGCCTCGGTCACTCGCTTGAGGGCGCAGAAGTTGGCCTTGCTCAGCGGGCTGGACTCGAAGCTGCGCAGCAGCATCGCGCGCTCGCGCTGGGCCGGGTCGGCGGGCAGGGCCGGGGTGGCGTCCAGCCGTTGCATCGGCGCTGCGGCGTCGTGCCTGGTGGGGCGCGGCGGGGGTGCCGCGTGCTCGGGCCGGGGCCGACGCTCGGTGTGGCGCGGCGGACGCTCGCCTTGCGGCGATGGCGGGTTGGGGCCACGCGCATCGCGACGCTCGGGCCGCGGCGCATCGCCATGCGGTGCATCGCCACGCGGCGGTTGCGGCGGGCGCCCGGGGGGGCGGTTGTCGGGACGCCGTTCCGGGCGCGCTTCGGGCCGTGGGCTGGCCGAACGATCAGGCTGCACGTCGGGCGCGCTGATCTGCGAGGCTTCGCCTTCGCGGGCGGGCGGCCGCTCGCGCCGCGGCGGACGCAGGGCCGCACGGCGCTCGGCGGCCAGCGCTTGGCGACGGGCGATTTCGTCGCGCGCCAGTTGCCGGTGCTCCTCGCTGATCTCGCCGGCAGCCTGGCCGTCGAGGTCGACACGCTGCGGCGCATTGGCCAAGGCCTTCAAGTAGGCCGTGGTGGTGGTGTAGCGGCTGAAGAAGATGCCCAGCGTGCGCTTGGTGAATTCGCCGGGCGCGCGGGCCTGGATGTCGGCGTGGATGCGCAGCTTGATCGGCTGCCAGGTGCCCTTGCCATCGGGGCCGACGAAGAGCGCGGGAAACAACGCGGCCAGGCGCGTGCCCGTCACGGCGGGTGACGGCTCGGGCACCTTGGGCGCTGGGGCCGGCGTGACGCTTGCCAGCGGCGCATCCGCCGGCAAGTCGCGCAACTGATCGGGCACCGTGTCAGGCGCGTCGTCGCCAGCGGCATCGTCCGGCGCCGCGGCAGCGTCTTGCAGCACGGGGTCCGGCGCGGCTTGGGCCACGGTTTGCGCTACGGCTGCCACCACGGCCGGCGCCGACACGTCAGCGATGGCCGCGGCGGGCGCTTCGGTCGGCGCCTCGTTGCCTGCGGCGGAATTCGGCTCAGAGTTCATGGGGCGGGATTGTCGTTCAGCAGCGGCGCGCGGGCCAGCGCCGCGAACGATCGAGCGAACTATCAGGCGCACCATCCTGTACTCTCCGCCCCGCTCACCACGCTTCACCCCATGTTCGGCATCACCGACTTCACCGCGTTCTGCGCTTCGATCCTGCTCTTCCTGGCGCTGCCAGGGCCGGGCACTTTCGCGCTGCTCACCTCGACTGCCAAGGGTGGCTTTCGGGCGGGTGCCGCCGCGACCTTGGGCGTCATCGTTGGCGACCAGGTGCTGCTGTGGTTGGCCGTGGCGGGTGTGGCCGCGCTGCTGGCTGCGCACCCCTTGGCCTTCAAGGCCGTGCAGGTCGCGGGGGCGGCCTACCTGGCCTGGATCGGCCTCAAGCTGCTGTTCTCACGCGGTGATGGCAGCGCGTCGCCGGTGCACATCGAGCCGCGCCACTACGCGCGCCAGGCGTTCTTCATCACCCTGCTCAACCCCAAGGCCATCGTCTTCTACATGGCCTTCTTCCCGCTCTTCATCGACCCGGCGACGCACCGCGGTTTGCCGACCTTTGCCGCCATGGCCATCACCATCGCCGTCATCACCGCGCTGTATTGCCTGGGCCTGTGCGCCTTCGCCAACGCGGTGGCCGCCAAGGTGCGCGCTCACCGCAGCGCCGCGCGCTGGCTCGAACGCCTGGCCGGTGTGTTCCTGATCGGCTTCGGCCTGCGCCTGCTCCGCGATTGATGCGAGACTGAGCCCATGCCGAAGATCTTCTGCATTGCCAATCAAAAGGGCGGGGTCGGCAAGACCACCACCAC
>JANNGJ010000530.1:0-2338 GCA_031403815.1 Burkholderiales bacterium
TGATGTGGACCATGCCGATCAGCGTGCCGGTGAGGTTGTGCACCAGGGCCAGCGGTTCGTCCCACCAGCCCAGGCGAATGCCCCAGTCGTTGATCAGCCCCTTGCGCTGCAGCAGCACCAGCCAGGCGTAGGTGCGCACCAACAGCGAAGTCCAGAAGGGCAGCAACACGATCACCAGGCACCACTGCGCCGCGCGCGTGGGCATCTGCGACATGGCGTAGGCCAGCGGGTAGCCGGCAGCGATGCAGATGGCGGTGGTGAGCAGGCTGACTTGGAAGGTGACGAGGAAGGTGCGGCCGTAGGAGGGCTGCTCGATCATGCGGCGGTAATGCTCCAGGCTGAAGCCGCCCTGGTCGTCGAGGAAGGACAGGCCGAACAGCCAGGCAACCGGGGCGAGCATGGTCACCAGCACCAGCAGCAAGGCCGGTGCACTCAGGCCGAGCAGGGTCAGGCGTTCGATGGTTTCATCGCGGCGCAGGCCGGGTGCGTTGGCGCCTGCAGCGGCAGTGGGCATGTTCATCACGTCATGCCGCAGCGTCAGCCAGCCACACCGTGTCGGCCACGCTGAAACCCAGCCGCACCTCCGTGCCCGGCGGCGGCAGCGCCGCCATGCTGCCCTGGCCGGCGATGCCGCGCGCACTGAGCGCGCTGCCATCGGCCAGTTGGGCCTGCAACAGGAAACTGTCGCCCTGGTAGATGGCGTTCGTCACGCGCGCCGTGAGCTGGTTGTCGGCAGCATCAGCCACGCCGCCCAGGATGCGCAGCCGCTCGGGCCGCAACATCACCACACCGGGGCCGCGGGCGGCAGGGGCCTGGCCCAGGCGCAGCAACTGGCCGGCGCATCGGCAATGCTCGCCGCCTTCGAGCTCAGCCTTCAGGAAGGCCGACTCGCCGATGAACTCGGCCACGAAGCGGTTCCTCGGCTGCTCGTAGATCGACTGCGGCGTGCCCAGCTGCATGATCCGGCCGCCGTTGATCACGGCGATGCGGTCCGACATGGTCAGGGCTTCGCGCTGGTCATGGGTGACGTAGATCGTCGTGGTGCCGAGCTTTTCGTGCAGTTGGCGCAACTCGATCTGCATGCGCTCGCGCAACTGCTTGTCCAGGGCCGACAGGGGCTCGTCCATCAACACGATGCGCGGCTCGAAGACGATGGCGCGCGCCAGCGCCACGCGTTGGCGCTGGCCACCCGAGAGCTCGTCAATGCGCCGCGCGCCATAGCCTTCGAGCTGCACCGTCTGCAAGGCGGCCTCGACGCGGCGCTGCTGCTCGCTGCCCGCCACGCCACGCAGCTTGAGCGGATAGGCGACGTTGGTCGCCACGTCCATGTGCGGGAACAGGGCATAGTTCTGGAACACCATGCCGATGTCGCGCTTGTGCGGCGCCAGGCGGATGACTTCGTCGCCGCCGAACTTCAGTTGGCCACTGTCGGGGCGGATGAAGCCGGCCAGCACCATCAGCAGCGTCGTCTTGCCCGAACCCGAAGGGCCCAGCAGGGTGAGGAATTCACCGCCACGAACGTCGAGGTCAACGTCGTCGAGCGCCACGACCTTGCCGTAGCGCTTGCGCAGCGCCCGCACCGTGATCGGAACGGCCTTGCGCGCGCTCATCCAGCCGGCCCTATTCGGTCAGCATGTTCTGGTACGCCGTGGCGGCCGCGGCCTCGTGCTTGATGTACCAGTCGAGGTTGATCGTCAACTGCTTGGCGGCGTTGTCGGGGTGCGAGGGCAGGCGCTTGGCGTAGGCGGCGTCGATGGTGCCCAGGCCATAGGCCTTGGTATTGGTCGGCCCGTAGGTGATGTACTTGGTGAACTCGGCCTGGTAGGGCGCCTTGCTGATCTCGGCCAGGAACTTCATCGCGAGGTCCTTGTTCGGCGCGCCCTTGGGGATGCCGAAGCAGTCGTAATCGAGCAGGGCCTGGTTGAAGGTGTAGGCGACCTTGCCGCCGTCTTTGGCAACCACATCGAAACGGCCGTTCCAGCCGGTGACCATGTCGACTTCGCCGTCCTTCATCAATTGCGCATGCTGCGCGCCCGACGACCACCACACCGCGATGTGCGGCTTGAGCTCCTTGATCTTCTTGATCGCGCGCTCGATGCCAGCCGGCGTGGCCAGCACTTCGTAAACCTTGTCGGCCGGCACCCCGTCGGCCATCAGCGCGGGCTCCAGTGCGCCGGCCACGCCCTTCCGATAGGCACGCTTGCCGGGAAACTTCTTCACGTCCCAGAAGTCGGCCCAGCTCTGCGGGCCCTTGTCGCCGTAGGTCTTGGTGTTCCAGGCCAGCACGGTGGAGAAGACGTCGCCGCCGACGCACCATTCGCTGGCCAGGCCCGGCGCG
>JANNGJ010000531.1:0-4494 GCA_031403815.1 Burkholderiales bacterium
GCTTGACCAGTCCATCGGCCAGCAGCTCGACCGCCATCGCCGCCAGGATCAGGCCCATCAGCCGCGTCATCACATTGATGCCGGTGCGGCCGAGCACCTTGGCGATGCGGCCGGAGGCGGCGAAGGTGATGTAGGTGACCAAGCCGATGACGACGCCGTAGCCGACCAGCACCGCGTGCTCCCACAGGTGGCGCGTTTTTTCGGCGTAGATCACGATCGTGGAAATCGTCGCTGGCCCCGTCAGCAACGGGATCGCCAGCGGCACCACGGCGATGCTGGCGCCCGCATCGACCTTTTGCGTGCCGTCATCGACATCGCCCGGCTTGGCCTCGGCCGGCTGGGCATTGAGCATTTGCAGCGAGCTGATCAGGAGCAAGGTGCCGCCGCCGACCTGGAACGAAGCGATGCTGATGCCGAAGAACTCGATGATCTTCAGGCCGGCAACCGCGCTCACCGCAATCACCATGAAAGCGCTGAAGCTGGCCACCGAGATTGTGCGCTGGCGTTGCTCGCGGCTGAAGTTTTGCGTGAAAGCGATGAAAAACGGGATCACGCCGATCGGGTTGACGATCGCCAACAGCGCGATCAGCGGCTTGAGCAGGTCCATCGGTTGATGCTAGCCGACGAGTTGGCGCAGGTAACGCAGGCCAGCGGCCGTGCGCGGGCCGTACCAGCTCAGCAACTCGCCATCGACCAGGCGCACGCGTGCATTGGGGCACAGCGCTTGGGCTTGGTTGAGGTGGTCCGCCGTGAAGGCATAGGGCTCGCTCGACAACAAGACCTGCTCGACGCCAGCCAGCCAGGGCTCGTCGCCGCGGACCACGGGGTAGCGCGCGCTGCCGCGCTCACCGCCGTCGGCCGCCGGTTGGGTTGACCAGTTGACACGCGCCAGCATGCGCGCAATGTAGGTGTCGCGCGCGACGGTCATCCACGGGTCGCGCCAGATCAGGTAGAGCACAGGCACCCGCGGACGCTGGCCGGGCTCGGTGGCGCCGAGTTCAGTCGCCAGCTCCGCGGTCAGCAGCGCTGCGCGAGCCACCACGCCTGGCTCGGCGCTGAAGGCCGTTGCCATCTGGCGCATCAAGCCCGCCACGTCTTCCGGCCCGCACGGGTGGGTGACGAGGATTTCGGGCACGAAGGCGCGCAGGGCCTCGACGGTCTCCAGGCGGTTCTCGTCGATGTTGACGATCACATGGGTCGGGGCCAGGCGCCGCAGTTTGTCCAGGTTGACGTCCTTGGTGCCGCCGACCTTGGCGATTCTCGCCAACGCCTCGACCGGGTGGATGCAGTAACCGGTGCGGGCCACCAGGCGCGGCGCCAGCCCGAGCGCCACCAACAGCTCCGTGACGCTGGGCACCAGACTGGCAATGCGCGGCGTCACTGCGGGCGACTGTCGTCGCGCTCCTCGAGCGCCAGATAGACGGCGCAGGTGCCGCGCAAGTAGACCAGGGCCGGCAGCACCAAGGCGAGCATGAAGACGACGCCGCCGCCCGCCAGCGCAGCCTGGCCATACGCCGACTGCGCGGCGGGCGCACCGGCCGCGCCCAGGCTGCGCAGGCCGTGGCCGAAGAGGCCTGCCATCAGGGTCTGGGGCGGCAGGTCGATCCCGGCAATCAGCACCGCCATTGCGGCGACGACGCGCCCGCCCGTCATCACGGCAAATGTGAGCAGCGCCCCGACCAACGCAGCCAGCCCGCTCACCGCGCTCATGAGCAGGGCCACCAGCAGCAGCCGCTGGCGCACATGTTGGCCCAGCAGGGCCAACGCAGCCACCACGCCGTGCCCGCTCCAGATGGCTGGTGCAGCCAGCGGCGCCAGCACGGCGGCGCTGGCGAGCATGGCCACACCGACCACAACCACCGCCGCCGGAAGCAGCAAGCCGAACAGTGCCGGGCCCACCAAGGGCGCGCGGGTGAGCCACAGCGCCGCCGCGAGTCCGGCCAGCAGGGCGCACGCCAGACCGGCCACGCAAAACAACACCAGCAGCAGCCGGTGGGCCGTGGCGAGGGCATCGGCCAGGGCCACGCCGAGGGCCCGCGGCGCCAGGCCGCGGGCCTGATCGAACAGCAGCAAGCCCGTGGCATTGCTGCCATAGAACAGCGTGGTCAGAGAGGCGCCACCCCACAGCATGCCCCAGGCCGGTGCGTTGCGGCCGAAGGCGCTCTCGGCCATCGCCAGCAATAGGCCGGCGGAGGCGAAGGTGGCCAACAGGGCATACACCGCAGCGCCATTGCGCACTGCATCGACGCTGGCCAGGACGCGGTTCAGCGCTTCGAGCGGTCGGGCAACGGATGGGGCCGGGTTCATGGCGGCGGCGATCCTAGGCGATGGCGCGTCGACCCCGGGTTGACCCTGGTCCGTGCGCGGCGCTCGGGAACAGAAAACAACATTATTTCGTGCAGACATGCGGGTTCGCCGCCAGTTCTTTGATAATTCGCCCTCTGTGCATGGATGCGGCGCCTTCGCTTGAATGGGTCACGACGGGTTGAAGCTCCACATGGTTTACTGCGATTGAAAGGGGCTCCCCGATGGGAAACAAGCTTTATGTGGGCAACCTCGCCTACAGCGTACGTGATGAGTCGTTGCAAGAGGCCTTTGGCCAGTTTGGTACCGTGACGTCGGCCAAGGTCATGATGGATCGGGAAACCGGCCGCTCGAAGGGCTTCGGCTTCGTCGAGATGGGATCGGATGCCGAGGCGCAAGCCGCCATCAATGGCATGAACGGTCAGGCCCTCGACGGCCGTCCGCTCGTCGTCAATGAGGCCCGCCCGCGCGAAGAGCGTCCGGGTGGCTTCGGCGGCGGCGGTGGTGGTGGTCGCAGCGGCGGCGGTGGTGGCTACGGCGGCGGCGGAAGCGGCGGCGGCGGTGGTGGCTACGGCGGCGGCGGCGGCGGCGGTGGCCGCAGCGGCGGTGGCGGCGGCTACGGTGGTGGCGGCGGTGGCCGCAGCGGCGGTGGCGGCGGCTACGGTGGTGGTGGTGGCGGCGGCGGTGGCCGCGGCGGCTACTGATCGCAGAAATCCCCCAGTCCTACGGGCTGCGAGACAAGGGCACCGGTGGCAACACCGGGGCCCTTTTTTTATGCTCAGAAGCGTTCTGGCCGCAGCACGCTGACCTCGCTGAAGGTCATGGCCACGGCGTAGTGGCGCGCATAGGTGGTCAAGACATGTTGGGCAATGAGGTCGGCCACGGCCGGCTCGCAGATCAACTTGACCTCGACGGTGCGGTCGGCCTCCCAGTCGCCCTCGCGCACGCCGTCAAGCCCCGCGCTGCGCACTTCGGTCACGGTCCAGCCGTGCGCGCCGCGCTCTCGCGCGTCACGGACGAGGGCCTTTTCCAGCGCCGCTTCGGCAACGATGACCAGCAGCGTCTTGGGGTGCTTGGGCAGGCTCATGGTGTGGCAGTCAGGTACTTCGCCAGCCCGATGTAGAGCGGGATGCCAACGACGATGTTGAAGGGGAAAGTCAGGCCAAGCGCGGCGGTGATCGACAACGCCGCATTGGCCTCGGGCACAGCAATGCGCATCGCCGTGGGTGCCGCGATGTAGCTGGCGCTGGCTGCCAAGGTGGCCAGAATGGCCACGCCGCCGGTTGACAGGCCCAGGGCCACCCCCGTCAGGGCACCGGCCAGGGCCAGCAGCGGCGGCACACCCAGGCCCACCACCAGCACCGCTGCACCGAAGCGCTTTACCTCGGCCAGGCGCGCACCGGCGACCAAGCCCAGTTCGAGCAGGAACAGGGCCAGCACGCCCTTGAAAAGATCGACGAAGAGGACGCGAATGGGGGCAGTGCCTTCGACACCAGCCACGGCCCCGATGAGCAACCCGCCAGCCAACAACAGCACGCTCTTGCCGCACAGCACATCGTGCATCAGCGCGCCCCAGCGCGTCGGCGTGACCGCGCCAGTGTCTGACCGGCTCGCTGCCAGCCGCGCCAGCAGGATGCCCGCCACCAAACCGGGCGCCTCCATCACTGCCACCCACAGCGCTGCGTGGCTCTCGTAGGGGATGCCCTCGCGCGCCAGCGCTGCGATTGCCACCGCAAAGGTGACCACGCTGACGGACCCGTAGTGGGCCGCCAGCGACGCGGCATCTGCACCGGCGAGCTTGAGCGCGCGCAACAGCGGCCAAAGCGCGAAGGGGATCGCGAAGCCGAGTGCGACACATGCCAGCACCTGTGGCGCCAGCACCGCCAGGGGCTGCTTGGACAGCTCGATGCCGCCCTTCAGCCCGATTGCCAGCAGCAAAAAGATCGACAGGGTCTCGTACAGAGCCTCGGGCAGGCGCAGATCACTCTTGAGCAGGCGTGTGGCCACGCCGAGCACGAAGAAGAAGACAACGACATCAACCATGGGGCTGCATGTTGCCAGACCTCTGCAAGCCCGGCCGCAGCGACGCAGCAATCGCGCTCGATGCGCGCCGTGGCGCGGCCTACTCGCTGCGCCGCCGCTTGCGGCCGCGGCCGGCGAAGAGCCGGTCGAACAGCGCATTCGGCAGCA
>JANNGJ010000532.1:0-6745 GCA_031403815.1 Burkholderiales bacterium
AAGGACGAGGTCTACAAGCGCTTTCCCTGGGCCTGCGGCGCCGACGGCGCCCTGACCCTGCCGACCACGGACGACCCGACCCAGGCCCTGATCAACCGCACCTGGCGACCCACGCTGTCAGTCACCGGCGTCGATGGTTTCCCCGATCTGGGCAGCGCCGGCAACGTGCTGCGCCCCTACACCGCCTTCAAGCTCAGCCTGCGCCTGCCGCCCTTGGTCGACGGCAACGAAGCTTCACTCAAGTTAAAGCAGCTATTGGAAGACAACGCGCCCTACAACGCCCGGGTCACCTTCCACCCCGATGGCCGCGCCGGTGCCTTGGGCTCCACCGGCTGGAACGCGCCCGAGCTCGCACCCTGGCTGCACAGCGCGCTGGACGCTGCGTCCAACACCCAGTTCGGCGCGCCGGTCGGCTTCATCGGCCAGGGCGGCACGATCCCGCTCATGAGCATGCTGGCCGAAGGCTTCCCGCAGGCGCAGATGATGGTCTGCGGCGTGCTCGGGCCCAAGAGCAACGCCCACGGCCCGAACGAGTTCCTGCACGTGCCCTATGGCAAGAAGCTCACCGCGTCGGTGGCGCAGGTGATGGCGGCGCACCCCTGAGTCACTGGTCGGCTTCGCTGCGGGCGAGGCCCGCGCGGCCCTAATCCACCTTGGCCCCGGCCGCCTTCACCACCTTGGCCCACTTTGCGCTCTCGCTGGCGATGAAACGGGTGAACTCGGCGCTGCTCATGCCGCTGGGGATCGCCCCCTGGGCCTGCAAGCGCTCCTTCAGCAGCGGCGAGGCCAGCGCCTTGGCGGTTTCCTGCTGGATGCGGTTGACGATGTCGATGCGCGTGCCGGCCGGCGCCAGCAGGCCGAACCACGAGCTGGCCTCGAAGCCCTTCAGCGCCGGACCGCCAACCTCCTCGATGGTCGGCAAGTCGGGCAGCGCCGATGAGCGCGTCGCACTCGTCACCGCCAACGCCTTGAGCTTGCCAGACTTGATGTGCGGCAACGATGACGGCAAGTTGTCGTACATCAGGTCGGTGTTGCCACCCATCAAGTCGATCAGCGCCGGCCCCGAGCCACCATAGGGCAGGTGCAGCATGAAGGTGCCCGTCATCGACTTGAACAGCTCGCCCGACAGGTGGATCGAGGTGCCGTTGCCGGAGCTGGCCATGTTCAGCTTGCCGGGGTTGGCCTTGGCATAGCGGATCAGGGCCGGCACGCTGTCGATGCCGTTCTTCTGCGCGTTGGCCGGGTTGACCACCAACACATTCGGCACCCCGGCCACCAGGGTCACGGGTACGAAGTCCTTGATGTGGTCGAAGGGCATCTTGCTGTAGAGCGACGCGTTGATGGCGTGCGTTCCGACCGTGCCCATCAGCAGCGTGTGGCCGTCGGGCGCGGCCTTGGCCACTTCGACGGCGCCGTTGTTGCCACCGGCGCCCGGCTTGTTCTCGATCACGAAGGGCTGGCCGAAAGCCTTCTGCAGCTCAGGCGCGAGGGCGCGCGCCAGGATGTCGGTGGTGCCGCCGGCCGCGAATGGCACGACGATGCGCACCGCCTTGGTCGGCCAGGCTGGCGCAGCGGCGGTCGTTGCGGTTTGGGCACTGGTCAGAATCGGCAGGCACAGCAGGACGGCGAGGAGAGGGCGGCGGGGCAGTGACATGGGGACTCCAGGGGCGGGGCGTTGACCCGCAGTGTCGAGCATCCCGGGGGCGCAGACGGTCGGGGCATTCACCGTGGCGCCGAGCCCCGGCAGGGTCAACACTCTGTGCCTATCCCCTGCAGGAGCCTGCGATGCAACGCCGACACTTTCTGGCCGCCACCGCGGCCCTGCCCCTGGCGGGCCACGCCCAGGCCGCGTGGCCAAGCCAGCCGGTCAAATTGCTGGTTGCCTTCCCGGCGGGCGGGCCGACCGACTTGACGATGCGGGTGCTGGCCGAAAACGCCGCCAAGCTGATCGGCCAGGCGGTGGTGGTCGAGAACCGCCCCGGCGCCGGGGGCACGCTGCCGGCCCAGGCCCTCCAACAAGCCCGGCCCGACGGCCACACGCTGGCGCAGATCCCGCTGGGTGTCTTCCGCCTGCCTTACACCACCAAGATCACCTGGGACCCGGTCAAGGACATCACTTACCTGCTCGGCATCACCGGCTATGCCTTCGGCGTGGTGGTGCCGAGCGAGTCAGCGCTCAAGACCTGGGCCGATCTTGTGGCCTGGGCCAAGGCCAACCCCGGCAAGCTGGCTTACGGCTCCACCGGCGTGCTGACCAGCCCGCACCTGACGATGGAAGACATCGCGCAGCGCTTGGGACTGGAACTCAACCACATCCCGTACAAGGGCAGCGCCGACCTGATGCAGTCGCTGCTGGGGGGCCAGCTGATGGCGGCGGCCGACTCCACCGGCTTTGCGCCCCACGTGGCCAGCGGCAAGCTGCGCGTGCTGTGCACTTGGGGCGAGCAGCGCCTGGCCAAGTTCCCCGATGTGCCGACACTCAAGGAGCTGGGCCTGCCGATCGTGCAGGCCTCGCCCTATGGCCTGGGCGCCCCCAAGGGCATGGAGCCGGCCTTGACCGTGCGCATCCACGATGCCTTCAAGGCGGCCATGGAGATGCCCAACCATGTCGAGGCCTTGGCGCGCTACGACCAGCAGCTGTTGCCGATGAACCCGCAGCAGTACAGCCGCTTTGCCGAGGAGACCTTCAAGCGCGAGAAGGCGCTGGTGGAGAAGCTGGGCCTGGCCAAGCCAACCTGACCGGTTGACGAAAAAAACGGGGAGCGGGACGTTGGATTGCAGGTGCTCGCTCTCATCGCGCCTGCAGCGCCCGCCCCCCTTTGGACGTCAATCGGTCCGGAACTGGGTAGCGCTCAACCGCGCTTGAAACAAAAGCTGAGCTGGGCTGGCGCGCGGGACGATTGCAAGACGCGCGGCAGAGTCGCCGCGGCGACACGCGCCGGCGCAGGGCGCGCGGCGTTGTGAACGGTCTGGGTGTTGGGGGCGAGTTGGATGGACATGAAGTTATCTCCCTGACTTGCTGGCGCCAGCGCTGGCGAGGCGCACAGCCCACGCCGACAGCAGCGTTGCCGACGGCCAGCGCCCCGGTACCGCGTTCGACAGTCGCAACAGCGATGAAACGCCGCCGCGGCAGCGTGGCGCCGTGAGGCGAGGGGCGTTGGGGCGAGGGCTCATCGACAGCATCTCCGCGATCGGCGCCTGACACGGCGCGCGCACGAGAACGCAATTGCAGCTTCTGTGCCGACCTTCGCGCGGGCGGCGTCCGTGCGCTATGTCACGTCGCCGCCGCGTGAACCGCCCTGGCGTGCGCGGGGCAGGAACCGCGGGTTACAAGGCCGTCAGACGTTGTCGGCGCGAACGCATCAAGCGGTTGCTATCGGCACCGGCCGGTAACCGCGCGGGATCGCCGCCAGCAGGCGCTGCGTGTAGGCCTCGCGCGGCGCCGCCAAGATCTGCTCGGCGCTGGCCTGCTCGACGACGATGCCGTCCTTCATCACCAACACCTCGTCGCTGATGAAGCGCACCACCGCCAGGTCGTGGCTGATGAAGACATAGGCCAGGCCCAACTCGTCCTGCAAGTCCTTGAGCAGGTTGAGCACCTGCGCCTGCACCGAGACGTCCAGCGCCGAGACGGCCTCATCGAGCACCAGCACTTCCGGGCTCAAGGTCAGAGCGCGCGCGATGGCGATGCGCTGGCGCTGGCCGCCTGAGAACTCGTGCGGGTACTTGCCGAAGGCTTTGTCGTCCATGCCGACCTTGCCGAGCAGGGCGCGGGCGCGGCCCTCGCGCTCGCTGGCGTCAGCGCCGATGGCGTGGATCGTCATCGGCTCGAGCAGCGTCTGACCGATCGTGAAGCGCGGGTTCAGGCTGGCGTAGGGGTTCTGGAACACCACCTGGATGCGCCGGCGCATTGGCTGGCGTTCGCGGTCGGAAAGCGTCAGCAGGTTCTTGCCACCGAAGATCGCTTCGCCCGACATCGGCCCGGTGTTGGCCTCGTGCAGGCGCAGCAGGGACAGCCCCATCGTCGTCTTGCCCGAGCCCGATTCGCCGACCACGCCCAGCGTGTGACCCTTGCGCAGCTGGAAGTTGACGTTCTGCACCGCCTTGAACTCGCGCCGGCCGAACAGGCCCTGCTTGATCCAGAAGCTCTTGTTCAGGGCCTTGACTTCCAGCACCACGGGCGCGGTCGGATCCTTGGGCTTGGGTTCCTGCTGTGCCGGACGGCCAGCGATGTGGTCGTCGATGACCATCAAGCGCGCCGGGTTCTTGTCGAGCGATGGCCGGCAGGCCAGCAGCGCCTGTGTGTAGGCGTCTTGCGGATTTGCGAAGATGTCGGCCACCGGGCCCTGCTCACGCAGGATGCCGTGGCGCATCACCAGCACCTGGTCGGCAATCTCACCGACCAGGCCCAGGTCGTGGCTGATGAAGAGCACGCTCATGCGGTGCTTGCGCTGGATTTCAGCGATCAGCTCCAGGATTTGGCGCTGGATCGTGACGTCCAGGGCCGTGGTCGGCTCGTCGGCGATCAAGAGCTTGGGCTCGCAGGCCAGCGCCATGGCGATCATCACGCGCTGCTGCTGGCCGCCCGACAACTCGTGCGGGTAGGCCGCCAGACGCCGCTTGGGCTCGGGCATGCCGACCTCGACCAGGCACTGCTCGGCGCGCTCGAGCGCGGCGCGGCGGCCCATCTTCATGTGCTTGATGAGCGGCTCGCAGAGTTGCGCTCCGACCGTGAACACCGGGTTCAAGGACTGCATCGGGTCCTGGAACACGCACGCAATCTCCTTGCCGCGCAGTTGCTGCAATTGGGCCAGCGACGTTTGCAGCAGGTCCTTGCCTTGCCAGAGGATGCGGCCGCTGCGCTCAGCGTTGTCGGGCAGCAGGTTGAGCACCGACATCGCGGTCACGCTCTTGCCGGAGCCCGATTCGCCGACCAGCGCCACCGTTGTGTTCTCGGCGATGTCGAAGGACACGCCGGTGCTCCCACGTCCCACCGCTTCGGCGCGCTGCACGACGCCGCCCACCTTGCCCATGCGAAAAGCGACCTTGAGATCCTGGATCGAAAGCAGCGTCATTCCAGGCCTCTCAGCTTCGGGTCGAGCGCGTCGCGCAGCGCATCCGTCATCAAGGAAAACGCGGTCACGAACACCGCCATGAACACCGTCGCGGCGACGAGTTGCCACCAATGGTCGAGGATCAACTCGCTCTGCGCTTCCGCCAACATGGTGCCCCAGGACACGTCATCCACGCCCACCCCCAGGCCCAGGTAAGACAGGATCACTTCGGCCTTGATGAAGCCGACCACCAGGATGCTCATGCGCACCAGCACAACGTGGCTGACGTTGGGCAGGATGTGGGTGAACATGCGGCTCCAGACGGAGGCGCCGATGGCCTCGGCCGAACGCACGTACTCGCGGCTGCGGTGCTTGATGAACTCGGAGCGCACCTGGCGGTACAGCCCCGACCAACCGGTCAGGCCCAGGATCAGCACCACGGTGCCGATGCCGCGGCCGAACACCGCCGCGAAGGCGAAGATCAACAGGATGCCCGGGATCGCCTCGAAGACGTTGTAGAGCCACTCCAGAAAGTCGCCCACCTTGCCGCCGAAGAAGCCCGACAGCGCGCCGAGGACAGTGCCGATCAGCGTCGCCACCAGCGCCGCCATCACGCCGACGAAGACCGACACCTGGGTGCCCTTGATGGCCTTGGACAGCACATCGCGGCCAAAGCGGTCGCCGCCGAAGGGCAGGGTCTCGGCCTTGATGACTTCTTCGGTCTTGAACTTGGCCGCGCGCTCGTCCCATTCCTTGTAGCGCGGCGCCAGCGGATCGATGGCTGAGAGGTCCACGTTCGGGCCCTTGGGCACCTCGATGACGCCGATGGCCTCGGGCGGGCGCGGGCCCACCACGGTCGGCGGCGCATTCGCCACACCGACCTCCTTCTGCCAGTTCTTCGCCACCAGACCCAGCGACGCGAATACGATCAAGAGCAGGAAGGCAAGCACGATGACGGCCGACGTGAGGCCGATGCGGTCCATCTTGAAGCGGCGCCAGGCAGCGTGCCAGACGCCTTCGCTGTGCTCGACGCTGGCCTTGCTTGGGGCATTCATGACCGCGCTCACTTGAGCACCACCCGGGGGTCAACCAGCTTGAAGCACAGATCGACAAGCAAGTTGATGATCATCGTGATCGCCGCCAGGTAGATCGTCACCGCCTGGATCACCGGGTAATCGCTGCGGTTCACGGCCAGCAGGATTTCACGGCCCAGGCCGGGGATGGAGAAGAAGACCTCGATCAAGAAGGCGCCGACGAAGATGCCCGGCAACTGCAGGCCGATGTTGGTCAGGATCGGGATCATCGCGTTACGCAGCACATGCTTGAACAGCACTGCGTTTTCGGTCAGGCCCTTGGCGCGCGCGGTGCGCACGTAGTCGTGGCCCAGCTCGTCGAGGAAGAAGGTGCGGTACAGGCGCGTCTGCGGCGCCAGGCCGACAAACACCGCCAGCAACACCGGCAGCGGGGCGTAGGTGACGAGGTTGGTCCAGACGCTGTCGCTCCAGCCCTGCACCGGGAACCAGCCGAGCTGAAAGCCGAAGACGTACTGGCCGACGATGACATAGACCAGGAAGCTGATTGACAGCGCAATCGTCGTGGCCACCATGATCGTGCGGTCGGTCAGCGAGCCGCGCCGGTAGGCAACCCACATCGCGATCGGCAGGGCCAGCAGCACGTCGAGGATCAGGATC
>JANNGJ010000533.1:0-6497 GCA_031403815.1 Burkholderiales bacterium
CTGTTCCTGGCCGCCGGCTCCGTGATCATGGGCATGCACCACGACCAGGACATCCGCAACATGGGCGGCCTGCGCAAGTACATGCCGATCACCTGGATCACCTCGCTGCTCGGTTCGCTGGCGCTGATCGGCACGCCGCTGTTCTCGGGCTTCTACAGCAAGGACAGCATCATCGAAGCGGTGCACGCGAGCACGCTGCCGGGCTCCGGCTTCGCCTACTTCGCAGTCGTGGCCGGCGTCTTCGTCACCGCCTTCTATTCGTTCCGCATGTACTTCCTCGTCTTCCACGGCGAAGAGCGCTTCCGCCACAAGCCCTTTCCTGGCGCGCACGATCACCACGACGACGGCCACCACCACGAGCCGCATGTGCCGCACGAGTCGCCCTGGGTCATCACGGCACCGCTGATCCTGCTGGCCCTGCCCTCGGTGGTGATCGGCTATCTGACGATTCAGCCGATGCTCTTCGGTGACTTCTTCAAGGACGCGATCGTCAATGACGTGGTGCGTCACCCAGCGATGCAAGCCCTGGCCAGCTACTTCCACAGCGCCAGTGGCATGGCCCTGCATTCACTGCAGACGGTGCCGCTGTGGCTGGCGGTGGCAGGTGTCGCCTGTGCCGGGTGGTTCTACCTGCTGCAGCCGGCGATTCCGGCAGCCATCAAGGCCCGCTTCGCCTGGGTTTACCGCCTGCTCGACAACAAGTACTACCTCGACTGGTTCAACGAGCATGTGCTCGCCGCGGGCGCACGCCTGACCGGCATGGGTCTTTGGAAAGGTGGGGACGTCGGCCTGATCGACGGTGCCCTGGTCAACGGTTCGGCGCGCACCGTCGGTGCGGTCGCTCAACTGGTGCGCCGTCTGCAGACCGGCCACCTGTACTTTTATGCGCTGGTGATGTTGCTCGGGCTGTTTGGCTTGATGACCTGGCAGCTGTGGCCGCAAGTGCGCCGCCTCTTCGGGTTGTGAGCGGCGCCCTCCACAAGAAGAAGACACAGAGGACACGATGGGCTTGTTGAGCGTTGCGATCTGGCTGCCGATCCTGGTGGGCTGCGTCTTGCTCGCGCTGGGCCGCGACGAGCACGTCGGCGCCGTGCGCTGGCTGGCGCTGCTCGGTGCGCTGGCCGCCTTCCTCGTCACCCTGCCGCTGATCAGCGCCTTCGATGTCAGCAGCGCGGCGATGCAGTTTCAGGAGAAGCTGCCCTGGATCGAACGCTTCAAGGCCAACTACCACCTGGGTGTGGACGGCATCTCGGCCTGGTTCGTGCCACTCACGGCCTTCATCACGGTCATCGTCGTCATTTCGGCCTGGCAAGTGATCACGGAGCGCGTCAACCAGTACATGGGCGCCTTCCTGATCCTGTCGGGCTTGATGGTCGGCGTCTTCTCGGCCCTGGATGGTCTGTTGTTCTATGTCTTTTTCGAAGCCACGCTGATCCCGATGTACATCATCATCGGCATCTGGGGCGGCCCCAAGCGCGTCTACGCAGCCTTCAAGTTTTTCCTCTACACGCTGCTCGGCTCGCTGTTGATGCTGATCGCGCTGCTCTACCTGTACTACAAGTCGGGCGGCAGCTTTTCGATCCTCGACTGGCACAAGCTTCCGCTGCCGCTGTCAGCACAGTCGTTGCTGTTCTTCGCCTTCTTCGCCGCCTTCTCGGTCAAGGTGCCGATGTGGCCGGTGCACACCTGGCTGCCCGATGCCCACGTCGAGGCGCCCACGGGCGGCTCGGTGGTGCTGGCGGCCATCATGCTCAAGCTCGGGGCCTATGGCTTCCTGCGCTTCTCGCTGCCGATCGCGCCCGACGCCAGCCGCGAGTGGGCCTGGCTGATGATTGCGCTCAGCCTCATCGCCGTGATCTACATCGGCCTGGTGGCGCTGGTGCAGCAAGACATGAAGAAGCTGGTCGCCTATTCGTCGATCGCCCACATGGGCTTCGTCACGCTCGGCTTCTTCCTCTTCAGCGAGCTCGGTGTTTCAGGCGGCATCGTGCAGATGATCAGCCACGGCTTCATCTCTGGCGCCATGTTCCTGTGCATCGGTGTGCTCTATGACCGCGTCCACTCGCGCGAGATTGCTGCCTATGGCGGCGTGGCCAACACCATGCCCAAGTTCGCGGCCTTCGCCGTGTTTTTCGCGATGGCCAATTGCGGTCTGCCCGGCACCAGCGGCTTCGTCGGCGAGTGGATGGTGATCCTGGGCACCGTCAAGCTGAACTTCTGGGTGGCTGCCTTGGCCGCCACGGCGCTGATCTTCGGTGCTGCGTACAACTTGTGGATGGTCAAGCGCGTCTATTTCGGCGAGATCGCCAATGCCAACGTCAAGGCCCTGACCGACATCGACAGCCGCGAGTTCCTCATGCTGGCCCTGCTGGCCGTGGCCGTGATGTGGATGGGCCTGTACCCGAAGCCCTTCACCGACGTGATGCATGTCTCCGTCACCCAGCTGCTGCAGCACGTGGCGCAGAGCAAGCTCAATTGATAGCCGGTGCTGACATGAACCCCTTGAACTGGTCCGTGGTCTTGCCTGAGATCGTCTTGCTGGCGATGGCCTGCGCTATCGCCATTGCCGATCTGTTCCTGACCGACCCGGCACGCCGAGTCACCTTCTGGTTGACCCAGGGCACGCTGGCGGTGGTGGCGCTGCTGCACCTCGACGCCTTCAACGCGGGGCAGTCGGCGTTCGGCATGCAGGGCATGGTGGTGTCTGACCCGCTCGGCCACTTGCTGGCCCTGTTTGCCGCGCTGGCCGTCATGGTCACGCTGGCCTATGCGCAACCCTATGTGGGCTCGCGCGACATGCAAAAGGGCGAGCTCTACACGCTGTCGCTGTTCTCCCTGCTCGGTGTGTGCGTGATGGTCTCGGCCAACAACTTCCTGGTGGTCTATCTCGGCCTGGAGTTGATGAGCCTGTCGCTTTACGCGTTGACTGCGCTGCGCCGCGACCACGGTCAGTCGACCGAAGCGGCGATGAAGTACTTCGTGCTCGGCGCGCTGGCCTCGGGCTTCCTGCTCTACGGCCTGTCGATGATGTACGGCGCCACCGGCAGCCTGGATATCCAGCGCGTGTTCGAGGTCATCGGCAAGGGCCAGGCCAATCAATCGGTCTTGGTCTTCGGCCTGGTCTTCATCGTCGCCGGCCTGGGCTTCAAGTTCGGCGCCGCACCCTTTCACATGTGGGTGCCCGATGTCTATCACGGCGCGCCCACGGCGGTCACCTTGCTCATCGCAGGCGCGCCCAAACTCGCAGCCTTCGGCATGGCCATGCGCCTGCTGGTCGAAGGCCTGCTCGGCCTGGCGACGGACTGGCAGCAGATGCTGGTGGTGATGGCCTTGGCATCGCTGTGCGTCGGCAACTTCGGCGCGATCGCGCAGACCAACCTGAAGCGCCTGCTGGCCTACTCGGCCATCGCGCAGATCGGCTTCGTGATGCTCGCCCTGGCCTCCGGCGTGGTCAGCGGCAATACGCTGTCGGCGGGCAACGCCTACAGCTCGGCCCTGTTCTACATGGTCACCTACGTGCTGACGACGCTGGGCTCCTTCGGTGTGATCATGCTGTTGTCGCGCCAGGGCTTCGAGAGCGAAGAGATCAGCGACCTGGCGGGTCTGAACCAGCGCAGCCCCTGGATGGCCGCGGTGTTGACGCTGTTCATGTTCTCACTGGCCGGCATTCCGCCGATGGTGGGCTTCTATGCCAAGTTGTCGGTGTTGCAGGCCCTGGTGACGACCAACCTCACCGGCTATCTGTGGCTGGCCGTGATCGCGGTGTTGCTGTCGCTGGTCGGCGCCTTCTATTACCTGCGCGTGATCAAGGTCATGTACTTCGACGAGTCCGCCGCCGATGCCCGCCGCATCCACGGCGAGCGCGGCGTGCAGGCGCTGTTGGCGGTGAACGGCGCGGCTGTGCTGGTGCTCGGCTTGTTGCCGGGCGGCCTGATGGCCATGTGCAGCACCGCCATCGTGCGCGCTCTGGCGACATGACTGCCCCAGGCTCGCTGTGCTCGCGCCCCCCGGGCCCAGGAGGGGCTCCTGCGTGGCCCAGGGGAGCTCGGTCCGCTTGGGAGCGGCCCGGCGCTGCCCGAGGTCACTGCGCGCGCCGACGGTGACAGCAGCACAAGACGCCCACCTGAAGGAAACGCAGGTCCGGGCAGAGACCGTCTGGCGCGGCCACGTCCTGGATGTCCGGCGCGACACCATTGCGCTGCCCGACGGCGCGCAGGCCACCCGCGAGTACATCGTCCACCCTGGCGCCGTGATGGTGGTGCCGCTGCTGGCCGACGGCCGCTTCTTGATGGAGCGCCAGTACCGCTACCCGATCGGCCGCGTGATGCTGGAGTTCCCGGCCGGCAAGATCGATGCGGGCGAAGCCCCGTTCCGCTGCGCCGTGCGCGAGCTGGCGGAAGAGACGGGCTACCGCGCGGCCGAGTGGGCCCGTGCCGGCATCCTGCACAACGCCATTGCCTATTCCACCGAGGGCATCGAGATCTGGTTCGCCCGCGGCCTGATCGCGGGGCCGCCGCGGCTCGACGCCGGCGAGTTCCTCGAGGTCGTGTCGCGCGCGCCGGCCGAGCTTGACGCCCTGGTGGCCAGCGGCGAGGTCACCGATGCCAAGACCTTGATCGGCCTGCTTTGGTGGCAGAAGTGGCAGGCCGGGCTGTGGTCTTTGAGCTGGCAGCCGGCGCCCTGAGGCGCGGCTGGCTATCATGCTCCGCTCATGAAGGTCATCAACCTGCGCTGCCACAACGGCCACGGCTTCGAGGGCTGGTTCGCCAGCGATGAAGACTTTCTGGCGCAGAACGGCGGCCAGTTGATTGCCTGCCCGCTGTGCGCCGACGGCGTCATCGTGCGCCTGCCCAGCGCGCCGCGGTTGAACCTGTCGGGTGCGCGCGAAGTCACAGCGCCGGCGCAGCCAGCGCACGCCGATCCGCTGGCCTTGTGGATGAAAGCCGTCCGCCACGTCCTGGCCAACACCGAAGACGTCGGCGAACGCTTTGCGACCGAAGCGCGCCGCATCCACTACGGCGAAACTGCCGAGCGCGGCATCCGCGGCCAGGCCACGCCCGACGAGCGCGAGGCCCTGCGCGACGAAGGCATCGAGGTGATGCCGCTGCCCCTGCCTGCGGCCCTCAAAGAGCCGCTGCAGTAGCTACAACACCCGGCCGGGGTTGAGCAGGCCCTGCGGGTCGAGCGCCTGCTTCACGGCCCGCATCATGGCCAGCGCCGTGGGGTCTTTGCGCCGCGCCAGTTCTGCCCGCTTGAGCACGCCGATGCCATGTTCGGCCGAGATCGAGCCTCCCAGGGCCACCACCGCGTCGAACACGACGGCATTGATGGCGTGCTCCTGCCCACGCAGGAAGACGGCCGCATCCACACCCTGCGGGGCCTGTACGTTGTAGTGCAGGTTGCCATCGCCGAGATGGCCGAAGTTGACCAGGCGCACGCCGGGCCAGCGCGCCTCCAGGGCGGCGCCGGTGGCGGCACAGAAGGCATCGATGCGCGACACCGGCAAGGAGATGTCGTGCTTGATGTTCAAGCCTTCCAGGTTTTGCGCCAGTGGAATCGACTCGCGCAGGTGCCACATCGCGCGGGACTGCGCCATGCTCTCGGCGACAGCGGCGTCGCTCACCGTGCCGGCTTCCAGGGCAGCGGCAAGCAGGCCTTCAAACTGGGCGCGGGCATGTTCGACGCCCTCGTTGTCTGACAGCTCAACCAACACCGTCCAGGCGCCGGGCGGCAGCGGCTGGCGCAGTTGCGGGAAGTGGCGCGCCACCAGTGCAAGTGAGACGCCGTTCATGACCTCGAAGCCGGTCAAGCCGGGCCCGAGATGGCGCTGCGCGGCACCGAGCAGCGCTGTGCACTCGGCCAGCGTCGCGCAGGCTGCCAAGGCCGTCATCGTGGCCGCAGGGCGGGGCTGCAGGGTCAGGGTGGCCGCGGTGATGATGGCCAGCGTGCCCTCGCTGCCGATCAGCAGATCGCGCAAGTCATAGCCGGTGTTGTCTTTGCGCAGGCCGGTCAGACCGTGCCAGACCTCGCCGCTGGCGGTGACGGCCTCCAGGCCAAGGCAGAGGGCGCGCGCATTGCCGTAGCGCAGCACCTGGGTGCCGCCGGCATTGGTGGCCAGATTGCCGCCCACGGTACAGCTGCCCTCGGCCGCCAGGCTGAGCGGGAACAACAGGCCCTCAGCCTCAGCGGCTTGTTGCACGGCCTGCAGCACGCAGCCGGCCTCGGCGGTCAGGGTCAGGTTGGCGCGGTCGATCTCGCGAATGCGGTTCAGCCGCGTCAAGCTCAGCAGCACCTGGGTGCCACTGCCATCGGGCACGCCGCCCCCGACCAAGCCGGTGTTGCCGCCCTGGGCCACCAAGGGCGTGCCGCTGGCCGCACAGGCGCGCACCACGGCGGCCACGTCGGCCGTCGTGCCGGGGCGCACGACGGCGAGCGCGCGGCCGTGCCAGCGCTTGCGCCAGTCGATCTCGTAGGCCGAGAGGTCACCACCGCTGAGC
>JANNGJ010000534.1:0-2790 GCA_031403815.1 Burkholderiales bacterium
AACATGACCATCCACGGCTTGCCGGGCACCATCAGGAACCACAGCAGTACGTAGCCGATCAGGGAGATGCCCTGCGACAGCATGAAGGCCATCTTCTTGCCGACCTTGCGCGACATCCAGGCCACGGTGGGGATCACCGCAAAGGTGGTGATCAGCGCGCCGATGCTGCCGAACAGCGTCGGCCAGATGCCGGCCGCGGCGGTGTTGCCGTTGAACAGGTGGTAGACGACGATGAAGAACGAGAACGCCGCCACCGTGTTGAAGGCGTTGAAGATCAGGAAGGTGGCGAAGCACAGCTTGCGGAAGGGCACGCAGCCGAAGGCCTCCTTGAAGCCATCCAGCAACTCCTTGAAGCCCCGGCCCACGTTGGCCAAGGTCAGCGGGACGAGGTGGGTGTCGTTCAGGGTCGAGCGGCTGGGCAGGAACACGGCCGGCACCATCGCCAGCAGCATGCACGCCACGCCTACCCAAACTGAGAGCGTGCGCGTGGCCGTGTCGGCGTTCGGGAACCACTTCGGGTCGTACATCACGACCCAGAACCACGGCGCGATCACCCAGGCCCACTGACCGATCCACTGCGCCACGGCCATGATGCTGGTGCGCTCGTGAAAGTCGTCGCTCATCTCGTAGCCCATGGCCACGTAGGGGATGCTGAAGACGGTCAGCCCGGTGAAGAACACCAGCGACCAGAACAGGAAGTAGGCGAAGTTGTAGGGGATCCCATCGGCCCGGTGCAGCTGCCACATCGCGATGAAACCGATGCCGAGCATGATGGCACCGATGAAAACGTACTGCCGGCGCCGGCCCCACTTCGAGCGCGTGTTGTCGGAGATGAAACCCATGATCGGGTCGAGGATGGCGTCGTAGGCGCGCGGCAGGAAGAACAGGATGCCCCACATCCAGGTCGGGAAGCCCATGTCCTGCACCAGCACCACCATGAAGATGCCCAGGGCGGCCGGGAACATCTGGTTGGCAAGCATGCCCAGGCCGAAGGCGACCTTTTGTCCGAACGGGACCTTGCGGGCCGGGATGGCGGCAGATGCGGTCATGCGGTGCCTTCTGTTGTAGGGCCTGCCTCGGGCACGATGGTCATTCGTGCTGGCGCCCGAGCAGCGCCAGCAGCCACATTGCAGCGAAGACGAAGGGCATGGCCTTGGCGGCCCAGCGGCCGCGATGGGCGATGTGGCCAGCGGGCGCCAGCGGGCACAGGTCGGCCAGGCCGGCCTCGTTGAACTGCTGCTTGATGCTGTCGCTGGCCGCCATTGCCGTGTAGATGGCGACGCCGGTCAGCACGGCCACCAGGATGCCGAAGAAGGGGAAGCCCAGCACCAGCCAGGTCACCCCGTCGCGCGCGTGGGTGCCGTAGGCGGTGAACATCAGGCCTTCGGACCAGATGAGCCAGCCCATGCGCTGGGCAATGAGGTGGTCCTCGTGGGTCCATTGCTCGCGCAGCGCGCGGTGGTGGTCCCAGAGCGCGACGTCGGGCGTGCGGTGGGTCTGCATGGGCAAGCGAGGGTCGGCGTCAGGTGGTGGCCGGCTGCGGCATCAGTTCGGGGTACAGCGGCTGCATCACGAGCTTGGGCTGCCGGTCCACGGTGAACAGGCCCCAGTGCTTCTCGGGTTCGAGCGGGTCGGGTGAGCCCTTCCAGGTCTCGTCGAAGGCCTCGAAGACGAAGCACAGCAGGCCTTCGGTGCGTGTCCAGTCCATCAGGTCCTGGTAGTAGATGGCCTGCAGCTCCTGCACCGCGTGTTCTGCGTGCATGCCACGGCCGTTGCTGTTGGTGCACCAGCCGGCTTCCGTGATGACGATGGGCTTGTCGGGGTACAGCTGCGCCACGCTGGCGACGTTGTCCTTGGTGTAGTCCAGCGCCTCGTGGATGTGCTTGTATTCCCACACCGGGTAGGTGTGCAGGGAGATGAAGTCCAGCTCCGGCACCAGGTCGCGCAGCTTGTGCTGCCACGGCACGTAGTTTTCGCAGAAGGTGACCGGCTGGCGCACCGCCGCCTTGACGCGCTTCACATGTTCGATCATGCGGTGCACGGGCACGAAGTGGTCGGTCCAGTCGACCGTTGCCTCGTTGCCGACGGCCACCGAGAACACGATGGCCGGGTAGCGATTCGCCAATGCGATGAGCCGGCCGACTTCGGCCTCGTTCTCGCGCGCGCTGGCCTCGAGTTGCTCTTCGCTGTGCGTGCCGCCCCAGGGGCAGCCGAAGTTGTTCATCTCAGGCCCGAGATAGGCGCCCAGCATCACCTGGAAAGGCAGCTGCTTCTCGTCGATGACCTGCAGCACCCGATAGGCATGCGGGCTGCAGTCGTACAGGCGCAGCAGCGTCCAATTCTTCTGCAGGATGAGCAGGTCTTCGTGGATCTCCGCTAGCGACGGGTAGGTCTGGTCGCCCGGATTTTGCCCGTCGCGGTAGCCCGAGTAGCAGATCGCGTTTCCGCTCGGTAGTTTCAACATCAGGCAGTCGTGAATTTGGGTTGGCCGTTCTTGTCCCACAGGCCCCAGTAGGCGCCGACATCGCCTTCGGCGCCGACCTTCCAGGCCTCGTCGAAGGCGGCGAAGTAGAAGGTCTCGATGCCATCTTCGTGGGCCCACTGGTGGGTGTCGACGAAATAGCGCATCGCGCCCTCGCGCGAAGGAACCGAGCCGTGGAAGGGGCTGCCCTGATCGGGCCAGCCGGTTTCGCTGATGACGATGCGCTTGCCTGGCGCCGCGGCCCGCGTGCGCGCGACCATGTTCTGCATGTAGGCCACGGCCTGCTCGCGCGGGCAACCTTCCCAGAA
>JANNGJ010000535.1:0-2033 GCA_031403815.1 Burkholderiales bacterium
TGCGTGGCGCCCAGGGTGTCGCCCGTATAGCCACCAAGCCGGCGCCGCAGCCACAGCGCCATCAGCAGCGCAACCACAGCGCAGGCCAGCAATGCGGCGCCTGCGTCCGCCGCTCGGAGGGTGTCTAGGTAAATCAACAGCTGCGCCGCAGCCATGGCCCAGCCGCAGGCAACGATCACGCCGCCCCACGACACCTGTTGCGCCAAGGGCTTGGCCTTGGCTGCCTGCGCATCACCGGCGTAGGGCAACAGGCGAATCAGCAGCACCGGCACGGCGCGCGACGCGGTGTGCGCCAGTAGCAGGGCCATCGCGGCCTGTGCGCCGAGGGCCAGCAGTGCCGCCGCCTTCAAGGCCAGCACGACCACCAGTGCCGCCGTGCCATAGGTGCCCAGGCGCGAGTCCTTCATGATTTCGAGCGCGCGCTCGCGCGTCACGGCTCCGCCCAGCGCGTCGAAGGTGTCGGCCAGGCCATCTTCGTGGAAGGCCCCGGTCAGAATCAGCGTACTGGCCATCGACAGCAACACCGCCACTGGCAAGGGCCACAGCGCGTGGGCCGCTACGAACACCAGCGCGGCGACAACACCCACCGCCAGGCCAGCCAAGGGGAAGTGGCGTGCACACGCGTTCAGCCACTCGGCGCGGTAGCCGACCCAGGCCGGAATTGGCACGCGCGTCAGAAACTGCAGCGCAAGCAACGCCAAGCGCAATTCGTGCAGCGCGTGGCGCATCACGTGGACCGATCGGACACGCCCGCCGATTCGAAGCTCGCCATCTCGTCGAGCAGGCGACAAGCCGACACGAGCAAGGGCCACGCCAGCGCGGCACCGGAGCCCTCGCCCAGGCGCAGACCCAGATCGAGCAAGGGTGTGACACCCAGCCGCTGCAGCCACAAGGCATGACCACTCTCGGCCGAACAGTGCGCAAACACGCAGGCCGCCAGCACACCGGGGGCGAGGGCCTGCGCAACGGCCACCGCAGCAGTGCAGATGAAGCCATCGACGAGGATCACGCGGCGCTCGGCTGCGGCTTGCAGGATGGCACCCAGCATGGTGGCAATTTCCAAACCACCCAGCGCGGCCAGCACCGGCAAGGGACGCTGCACAGCGGCATGGCGCTCGAGCACACGTTCCAGCACGGCCCGCTTGCGCGCCAAGCCGGCATCGTCGAGCCCGGTGCCGCGACCCACACAGTGCTCCAGCGGCAAGCCCGCGAGGCGGTGCATCAGCAAGGCAGCGGCCGACGTGTTACCGATGCCCATCTCGCCCAGCAGCAAGGCATTGCCGGGCAGCGCGCGCACGACATCGCGTCCGTACCCGATGGCCTCCAGGCACTGCGCGGGCGTCATCGCCGGGCCATCCAGCATGTCGGCGCTGCCGCGCGCCGTTTTCTTCACCATCAATCCTGGCTGGGGCTCGAAGTCGTGGCGCACACCGCAGTCCACCACCGTCAGCGCCAACGCGTGCTGACGCGCCAAAACCGACACCGCGGCACCGCCGGCCAGGAAGTTGCCCACCATCTGCGCAGTCACGTCGCTTGGGTAGGCCGACACGCCATGCGCCGCCAGGCCATGGTCGGCTGCGAAGACCACGAGCTGCGGCGTGTCGAGCATTGGCTTTTCGTGGCCCTGCACCAACGCAAGCTGCAAGGCCAAGGCTTCGAGACGGCCGAGCGAGCCGGTGGGTTTGGTCTTGCGGTCGAGGCGATGCTGTACCCGCTGCGCCAGCGCAGCATTGGCAAATCGGGGCAGGTCGGGTAGATCAGGGATGTGCATGGTGAGGCTCTGGCTCATGGCTTGGTCGGCAGATCGCGCTCGCGTCTGACGCTGTCGAGGGCTGCGCAAACCGCGCGCGCGCCACCGGCAATGCGCGGCCCCTGACGGCTGATTTCGTCGCCGGGCAGGGTGAACATCCAGCCGCGGGCCACCGCAGGCATCGACGTGCGAAATTCGCGCCACGCATGGAAAGTCGGCGACGCAGGCTCGCGGCGTGCACCCGGCGCGCCGGCCGAGGCCGACTCGCGCGCGCTCAACACGA
>JANNGJ010000536.1:0-3979 GCA_031403815.1 Burkholderiales bacterium
CCGCTGATCTTCAGGGTCGAGAGCATGCGGTCAACGCGGTAGATGAATTCGTTGATGTCTTCGAGGACCAGGATCGCGCCCTTGAACTGCGGCCAGTAGGGCGAGCCGGCCATGGCGGTCAGCACCGCGAGGTTGCCGCCCCAGCAGCGGCCCGCGCGCGACACCCGGCCGAATGGTGACGATGCGTCCGGCCTTGGACACCAAGGCGTCGTCGTCGGCCTTCGGGTTGGCCAGCAGCATGGGCTCGGCGCTCATCACTGTGCGCCTGAACTGATCGACGCTGAAGGCGTTCCACTCCGACGCCCCCATTGGCGCGTGGAAGGTGACCAGACCGGTCTTGGCGTGAACGGCGTTGATGAGGGCCGTCAGGTCAGAAAAGCCGCCGAGGAATTTGGGGTTGCGCCGGATCAGCTCATAGTCCACCAGGGGCAGCATGCGGTTGCCGCCCGAGCCGCCGGTCATGGCCAGCAGGCCGTGAACACTGCGGTCGGCAAACAGGCTGTTGACGTCGTCGGCGCGCTGCCGGTCGGTGCCGGCCAGGTGGCCGTAGCGGGCGCGCAGGTTCGGCGCCTCGCGCACCGTGAAGCCGAGGGCTTGCAAGGACTCGGCGGCGAGGGCGTAGGGCTCACGCTGGTAGATCGCGCCCGAGGGGTTGATCAAGGCGAGCGTGTCGCCGGCTTTGAGGCGCGGTGCGCGCAGCAGGCTCGGCGCTGACTGCGCCGAGGCGCCAGTGGCCGCTGTGGCCAGCGCAGCGCCGAGTGCGGCAGAAAACTGACGACGGTCCATCTCACACCACCCGGGGGAAGGCGCGCCGCACCTGGTCGCGGTCGCCATGGTCGAAGTGCCACCACTCGGTCGGGATGCCGGCGAAGCCGCCGGCGGCCATTGCGCCGCGCAGCAGCGCGCGCGCGGCGATGTGCTCGCGCGTGATGGTGCCGGCCGCGAGTTGTTCGGCTTCGAGTGACGGGTGCGAGGCCAGCGTCATTTCATCGAAGCCGCTGCCCATGTCGAGTTCGCGGCCGGCGCCGTCGCGCAGGGTCACGTCCACCGCCATGCCGAAGCTGTGGATCGAGCCACGCTGCGGGTTGGCGAAGTAGCGCGCTGCCGGCGTGCCGGCCACGTCGCGCCAGATGGTTTCTTGCACCCGCTGCGGGCGCAGCGCGTCGAGCACCACGATGGCGTGGCCGGGGCGCTCGCGCGCCAGCCAAGCGGCCGCGGCTTCGAGGCCGGCGGCGGCTTCGGCGCGCAGCCAGGCGCAGTCGATGCCCTCGTAGAGCACGCGGCCGTCGACGTTGTTGCGGGTGGCGTAGCGCAGGTCATGTGCGATGCCGGCAATCGAGTCGAGTCGCCGAAACGCCGGGTGCTGTGCGATGTCTTCGACGCGGATCGTTGCCAGCACCGTCATTCGCGGAAAACACCTTCAAAGTCGACGCTGCCGTTGGGCGACATCACGAAGCCCTTCACGTCACGCCGGACCGGGATGTAGACGGCAGAGTGGGCCATCGTGATCCAGGGCCGTTCGCGCTTGAAGATCACCTGCGCCTCACGGTACAGCGCGTTGCGCTGCTCAACATCGGTGACGGTGCGGGCGCGGTCGATCAGGCGGTCGAACTCGGTGTTGCAGAACTTGACGCCGCCGCGGTTCGCCGCGCAGGAGAGGTTGGGCGCCAGGAAGTCGTCGGCCTCGCCGGTGTCGCCCGACCAGCCGCTCATGTAGATGTTGTGCTCACCGTTGTTGGCGCGCTTGAGGTACTCGCCCCACTCATAGCTCTTGATGGTGGCCTTGACGCCGATGCGGGCCCAGTCCTGCTGAATCATCTGCGCCATCAGCAGGCCATTGGGGTTGGTCGGGCGCGAAATCGGCAGGGCCCACAGATCGATGGCGAAGCCGTTGGCCAGGCCGGCCTGGGACAGCAGGGCCTTGGCGCGCTGCGGATCGAACTCGTTCTTCAGGCTGCTGTTGTAGCCGGCGATGGCGGGCGGGAAGGCACTCACCGCCTGCATCGCGTCGCCGCGCGGGAACAGCACCTTGAACAGGGCATCGCGGTCAACCGCGATGTCCAGCGCCTCGCGCACCAGGCGGTTGTCGGTCGGCGGCTTGGCCATGTGAAAGGCCAGGTAGGAAATGTTCAACGCCTGTTTTTTGAGGATCTGCACCTCGCTGCGCTTGTCGAGGGCGGCGATGTCGATATCGCGCAGTGCCGCGGCCACATGGCACTCGCCCGCGGCGATCTTCTGCACCCGCACGCTGGGTTCTCGGCTGATGGCGAAGATCAGCTGCGAGGTCTTCTGCGCCGCGCCCCAGTAGGCCTCGTGCGGCAGCATGCGCACCACGTCGTCCTTCTTGTAGCTCTTGAACTTGAAGGGGCCAGTGCCGACCGGCCGGTTGTTGATGGCACTGGCCTGGCCCGCCGCCAGCAGTTGTGCGGCGTACTCGGCCGAGTGAATGCTCGCGAAGGACATCGCAAAGTAAGTCTGGAAGGTGACGTTGGGTGCCTTCAGTCGAAAACGCACGGTGTGGTCGTCGAGCTTGTCGATGCCTTCGATCATGTCGCCCAGGCCCAGGCTCTGCGGGTACACGAAGGTGGCCGGAAAGGCGCGGTTGTAGGGCGCCTTCGGATCGATCAGGCGGGTGAAGGTGAAGATGACGTCGTCGGCGCTGAACTCACGCGTCGGCGTGAAGTAGGGCGTGCTGTGGAACTTCACGCCGCGCCTCAGTGTGAAGGTGAAGGTCTTGGCGTCAGGCGTCACCTGCCAGGCGGTGGCCAGTTGCGGCTCGAGCTGGGTGCCGCCGCGTCGGAAGCCGGCCAGGCCCTGGAAGATCTGCGAGGTGACGTTGCTGGTGCTGGCGCTGTCCCACAGGCTGGGGTCGAAGCCTTCGGGGCTGGCATCGGCGCAGAACACCAGGGGCTTGGCCGCGGCGAGCGCGGCGCCCGGCAACCACCCTGCCACCACTGCACACAGCAAGAAGCGATACAGCTGGAAGCGACACATCATGTTGCATCGATCATAGCCACCCACCGCCCTGCTACCCTGGCCGCGCAATGCTGACCTGCTGCTGGCTCCGCTCCCGTTTGCTGCTCGCCGCGGCCTTGCTGGTGCTGGCCGGCTGCGCCACCCGCGCGCCCGCGCCATCGATCGTCACGGATGGCCCACCCGCCACGCGGCCACTCGACCTGATGCAGGTGCCTGACGCATTGCCGCTGCTCGAGCCGATCCGTGCCGGTGGGCCGAACAAGCCCTATGCGGTGCTCGGCGAAAGCTACACGCCGCTGCCGCCCGACGCCGCCCTGAGCGAAAGTGGCCTGGCCTCCTGGTACGGCCGCAAGTTCCACGGCCGGCGCACCGCCAGTGGCGAGGTCTACGACATGTTTGCCATGACGGCGGCGCACCGCACCTTGCCGCTGCCAAGCTATGTGCGCGTGAGCAACCCCGCCAACGGCCGCTCGGTGATCGTGCGCGTCAACGACCGCGGCCCCTTCACCAAAGGGCGCATCATCGACCTGAGCTACACCGCCGCGCAAAAGCTCGGCGTGTTCGGCGTGGCGATGGTCGAGGTCGTACGCATCACACCCGACGAGATCCGGCGCGGCGCGTGGCAGGCCGTGCCGCAGGCGCTGGACGCCCCGTGAGCCCGAAACCTCAGCGCCCACCGCTGACGTCGATGATGGCGCCGGTGGTGTAGCTGGCCTCGTCGGACAGCAACCACACGATGGCCGCAGCGACTTCCTCTGCGCTGCCCGGCCGCTGCAACGGGATCAGCGCCGCCGACGCATGCGCGCGGTCGGGCTGGCCGCCCGAGGCGTGGATGTCGGTGTCGATGATGCCCGGCCGCACCGCATTGACGCGCACGCCCTGCAGCGCCACCTCGCGCGCCAGGCCGAGCGTGAAGCTGTCGATGGCGCCCTTGCTGGCGGCGTAGTCAACGTACCAGCCCGGCGCCCCGAGCTTGGCTGCGACGCTGGAGAGGTTGACGATC
>JANNGJ010000537.1:0-6822 GCA_031403815.1 Burkholderiales bacterium
ATGGTGTTGCTGTCATCGATGACCAGCACCTTGACACCCGGGGCCGCGCTGTCGGCAAGCGGAGCAGTGTTCAAACAGACTCTCCTTGGTCGGGCGGCAGCGACGACACAGGCCTGAGCGAACTCAGATCTGCACCATCTCGAAGTCTTCCTTGCGCGCGCCGCACTCCGGGCAAGTCCAGTTCATCGGCACTGCGGCCCACGCCGTTCCAGGCGCGATGCCGTGCTCCGGATCGCCCTCGGCTTCGTCGTACATCCAGCCACAGATCAGGCACATCCAGGTACGCGCTTGTTCGCTCACGGGTCACTAGTCAATCACTACAATGGGGGGCAATTGTATGCACCGCATTGTTGAAGAAACCAAGTCTGCGTAGGCACATACGCAACATTCTTCACAATCTCCTGGAGGTTTGACCAACCCCCTTCAACCGCGCCGGACGACGCCCCATGACCGCCCCCCTCCCTCCGTCCGACCCGCAGGCCGCGCCGACCGACGAGCCCGCACCGGCGTGTGTGATGAGTTTCAATGCCAGCGATGCCAGCGGTGCCGGCGGCAGCGCGGGCGACATCGCGACGATTGCAGCCATGGGCGCACATGGGTTGCCGGTGGTAACCGCCATCGTGGTGCGCGACAGCGCCGAAATCTTTGACCAGCACCCGATCGACGCCGACGTCATTGCCGAGCAAGCCCGCACCATTCTTGAGGACGTGACGATCGCCGGCTGGAAGGTCGGCTTTCTCGGCAACGCCGAGGCGGTCAGCACGGTGGCCGAAATCCTCTCCGACTACCCCGATGTGCCCTTGGTCAGCTACTTGCCCAGCCTGGGCTGGATCGACGAAGACGAACTGGGCCCCTACCTCGACGCGTTTCGCGAATTGATCCTGCCGGCCACGGAAGTGCTGGTGGGCAACCACAAGACCTTGACCGACTTCCTGCTGCCCGAGTGGGACAGCGAGCGCCCGCCGTCGGCGCGCGAGCTGGCCGTGGCCGCCGCCGAGCACGGCACACGCTACGTGCTGGTCACCGGCGTGATGCTGCCCGGCAAGTCCACCGAGCAATGGATCGACAACGTGCTGGCCTCGGCGCAAGGCGCGATCACTGGCGAGAAATTCGAGCGCTTCGAAGCCAGCTTCGTTGGCGCCGGTGACACCTTGTCAGCCGCCCTGGCGGCCTTGCTCGCCGCCGGCAGCGAACTGTCGGCCGCGGTCGCCGAGGCACTGGCCTTCCTCGACCAGAGCCTGGACGCGGGCTTTCGCCCCGGCATGGGCCATGTGATTCCCGACCGCTTCTTCTGGGCCCTGCCGCCCGGCGAGGAGGGCGAGCCTGGCGAGTTTGAAGAAGGGGCGTTGGGTGGCGAAGAGCCCGACGCGGGGGAAGCTGCCAAAGGAAGTCCACGCCGTGTCCACTGAAGTGAGCAATGCCGCCTTGTTCGAGCGCGCCCAGAGGGTAATTCCCGGCGGCGTGAATTCGCCAGTGCGCGCCTTTCGCGCCGTTGGCGGTACGCCGCGCTTCATCGCCCGGGCCGCGGGCGCCTACATGTGGGACGCCGAGGGCCGGCGCTACATCGACTACATCGGCTCCTGGGGGCCGATGATCCTCGGCCATGGTCACCCGGCGGTGCTTGACGCGGTGGCCAAAGCAGCCCGCGACGGCCTGTCCTTCGGCGCCCCGACGGAGCGCGAGATCGAGCTGGCGGAGGAAGTCATCCGCCATGTGCCGAGCGTCGAGCAGGTGCGGCTGGTGTCCAGCGGCACCGAAGCCGGCATGAGTGCGCTGCGCCTGGCGCGCGGCGCGACAGGGCGCAGCAAGTTCATCAAGTTCGAAGGCTGCTACCACGGCCACGCCGACCCGCTGCTGGTCAAGGCCGGCTCGGGCCTGGCCACCTTCGGCCACCCGACCAGCGCTGGTGTGCCGGCCGAGGTGGTGCAGCACACCCTGGTGCTGGAGTACAACCACATCGAGCAACTGGAAACCGCTTTCGCCGCCCACGGCCACGAGTTGGCCTGCGTGATGATCGAGCCGATCGCCGGCAACATGAATTTTGTGCGCGCCAGCCTGCCCTTCATGAAGCGCCTGCGCGAGCTGTGCACCCAGCACGGCGCGCTGCTGGTCTTCGACGAGGTCATGACGGGTTTTCGGGTTGCCCTGGGCAGCGCGCAAAGCGTGTACGCGAAAGCCCTGCCCGGCTTTGCGCCCGACCTCAGCGTGTTTGGCAAGGTCATCGGGGGCGGCATGCCCCTGGCCGCCTTCGGCGGCCCGCGCGACGTCATGAAGCAACTCGCGCCGCTCGGGCCGGTCTATCAGGCCGGCACGCTGTCGGGCAACCCGGTGGCCACCGCCTGCGGGCTGGCCACCCTGCGCGAGATCGCCAAGCCCGGCTTCTTCGAGGCACTGTCGGTGCGCACGCAAGCGCTGGTAGCGGGCTTGACCGCCGCGGCGAAGCAAGCCGGTGTGCCACTTGTTGGCGACAGCCAAGGCGGCATGTTCGGCTTTTTCTTTGCTGATCAACTGCCGCAGAATTACGGCGTCGTGATGGCCACCGACAAGGAGCGCTTCAATCGCTTCTTCCACGCCATGCTCGACCGTGGTGTCTACTTGGCGCCGGCCCTGTACGAAGCAGGCTTCGTCAGCGCCGCGCACACGCCGGATGACATCGCCACCACCGTGGCCGCGGCGCGCGAGGCTTTTGCCACGCTCGCCTGATCTGACCAGGAGCGGTTGCGTCGGCGCTCAGGCAGGCGACGAACGCAGGCCATAGGCCTTGCCCGCCAGCCACAGGTATTCGACGCGCAGGATGGCGTCGCCCTTCTCGCCGGCAAAGGTGTAGCCGAGCATGGCCACGGCGCCGCCAGCCTGCAGGGTGGGCATGCCCCAGGCCTGCACGCGCGTCAGCGGTGCCAACTCGATGTGCCAGGCGCGGTCTTTGCGCGTCGGTAGCTGTACCGCGGCGAGCAGCTTGGGGCCGTCGACGGGCGCCGCCTGCGCCGGCACGGTACGGGTTTTCAGGTCGGCCGGGAGCTTGAGATCGGCCTCGACTTCGAGGTCGAATTCGACGTGCGGGTTGCGCCACGCAACATTGCGTGCGCGGCCCTCGAGGTAGAGCGGTCGGTCCTGGTCGAAGCTGCTCCAGCCATGGTGCGCTCGGGCTGCCGGCGACAGCGTCGCGGCCGCGGTCAGGATCAGAAACGGGCGTCGTTGCATGGCGGCATGCTCCTAGTTGTAGGCAATCCAGCGGCCGCAGATCATGACGCCAATCCACAACCCCAGTGACAGGATGGTCTGAGCGCGCGCCAGCGCGTCGAGCCGCTGCAGCCCGCCCCGCGCGTGAAACAGAGCGGCATTGGCGCCAGCCAGCGACACCAGGCCCATCTTCAGCAGAAAAGCCCGGTTGGCAATCAACTCGCCGGGCTGGCCGGCAAACATCAGCAGCCCACTGCTGGCCACCAGACAAAAACCGGCCAGCGACACCCCCAGCGCCAGCCGCGCCAAGGACGGCAGCGGCAAGGCCGCGCCCAAACCCCAGACCCGCAGTTCGAGCAGGACCAAGTTGCCGACCAACAAGGCAATGCCGAAGATGTGGACCACCTCCAGCAAGGGATAGGCGTAGGGGTGACCAACGATCCACGCAAAGGGGGCCATGCCGATGATTGTCGGCCGGACGCGCTGTGTGCGGATGTGTCGGCGCACGGGCCGGGGGCAAACCTAGAATCGGCTTCCTATGCACCTTCACATCCTCGGTATCTGCGGCACCTTCATGGGGGGCATTGCGGCGATTGCGCGCGAAGCCGGGCACCGGGTCACCGGTTGCGACGCCAATGTTTACCCGCCGATGAGCGACCAGCTGCGCGGCTTGGGCATCGAATTGATCGAGGGCTACAGCGCCGACCAGATGGCGCTCAAGCCCGACGTCTTCGTCATCGGCAACGTCGTCACGCGTGCGCGTTCGTTCGACTTCGCGTTGATGGAAGCCATCCTCGACAGCGGCGCCGACTACACCAGCGGCCCGCAGTGGCTGGCCGAAAACGTGCTGCGTCACCAGCATGTGCTGGCGGTCGCCGGCACCCACGGCAAGACGGGCACCACCTCAATGCTGGCCTGGATCCTCGAGGCCGCCGGCCTGAACCCAGGCTTCCTGGTCGGTGGCGTGCCGCTCAACTTCGACGTATCGGCGCGCCTGGGTGCAGGCAAGTTCTTCGCCATCGAAGCCGACGAGTACGACACCGCTCTGTTCGACAAGCGCAGCAAGTTCGTCCACTACCGGCCACGCACCGCCATCCTGAACAACCTCGAGTACGACCACGCCGACATCTTCCCTGACCTGGCGGCCATCGAGACCCAGTTCCATCACCTCGTACGCACCGTGTCGAGCAAGGGCCGCCTGGTGGTCAACGCACGCGATGAGGCCTTGCAACGCGTGTTGACGCGCGGCTGCTGGAGCGAGGTGGTGCGCTTCGGCGCGCTGCGCGAGGAGCCCGGCGCCTTGCGCGCGCGCGGCGAGCCCCAGGCCTTCGACGTGTTGCGCGGCAGCCTGAAGATCGGCCGCGTGGAATGGGTTCTGCAGGGCGAGCACAACCAGCTCAATGCCTTGGCCGCGATTGCCGCTGCCGAGCATGTGGGCGTGGCGCCCGAGGCCGCAGCCGCCTCGCTGGCCCGCTTCAAGAACGTCAAGCGGCGCATGGAAGTCATCGGCGAGGCCGGCGGCGTCACCGTGTACGACGACTTTGCGCACCACCCAACGGCCCTTCGCACCACCGTGGCCGGGCTGCGCCAGCGCGTCGGCCTGGCACGCGTGCTGGCGGTGTTCGAGCCGCGCTCGAACACCATGAAGCTGGGCGCCATGAAGGCCCAGCTGCCCTGGGCGCTGGAAGACGCCGACCTGTCCTTTTGCTTGCAGGGCGCCTATGGTTGGGACGCGCGCGACGCGCTGGCACCGATGGGCAAGCTGGCCGTGGTCGCCGACAGCGTCGAGGCCCTGGTGCAGGCGGTGGTGGCCGCCGCCCGGCCCGGCGACCACGTGCTGTGCATGAGCAACGGCGGCTTCGGCGGCATCCACGCCAAGCTGCTGGCCGCGTTGAAGGCCAAGCTCGCGCCGTGACCGCGCCCACGCACGTCCTGTACCTGCACGGCTTTCGCTCCTCGCCCAAGTCGGCCAAGGCGCAGTACATGAGCGCCTGGATGAAGGCCTACCGGCCCGAGGTGCATTGGTGGTGCCCGCAGTTGCCGCCCTCGCCCAAAGAGGCATTGGCCCTGGTGTCCGAGCAACTGAGCCGCTGGCCGGTTGAGCGCATGGCGGTGGTCGGCAGCTCGCTCGGCGGCTTTTACGCCACCGTGGTGGCCGAGCAGACCGGCTGCAAGGCGGCGCTGCTCAATCCGGCGATCAACCCGGCGCGCGACCTGGCCGGGCACATCGGCGACCTGACCTCGTTTCACGACCCCAGCGATCACTTCTTTTTCCGCGCCGAGTACGTGACCCAGTTGCGTGTCATGACGCCGCGCTCAATCACCCGGCCGGAGCGCTACTTCGCTGTCATCGCCAAGGGCGACGAAGTGCTCGACTGGCGCGAGATGACGGCCCGCTACCCCGGCGCCACGCTGTGCCTGCTGGAGGGCGGCGACCACGCCCTGACGGACTTCGACCACCACCTGCCCGCCCTGCTGGCCTTCCTCGGCCTGCAGGACTGAAGCCCATCGCGGCGCGACCCGCGGCCACCGTCAGCGACAATCCCGCGCCTATGTACGCACTGTTCGAAGACGCGGGAAAGTTCCACGCCGGCCGCCTGATGTCTGAGGCCGACAGCTCGGCCCAGATCGAACTCGACTCGGGCAAGCGGGTCAAGGTCAAGGCCGCCAACCTGTTGTTGAAGTTCGAGCAGCCCGCGCCCGCCGACTTGATCGCGCGCGCGCAGGCCCTGTCGCGCGACATCGATCTCGACCTGGCCTGGACCTTTGCGCCTGAGGCCGAGTTTGGCTTTGCCGAGCTGGCGCGCGATTACTTCAGCGCCAAGGCCGGCGTCGAGCAGCAGGCCGCGGCGCTGTTTTGCCTGTTCGACGCGCCGCATTACTTTCGCCGTCTGGGCAAGGGGCAGTTCAAGAAGGCCTCGGAAGACACGGTCAAGGCCGCCCTGCTTGGCATCGAACGCAAGAAACAGGTGGCCGCGCAGATTGAAGTCTGGGCCGCAGAGTTGCAAGCCGGCGTCTGCCCCGGCCCGGTGCGCGAGCAGCTTTACAAGATTCTGTTCAAACCGGACAAGAACGCCGCCGAGTACAAGGCCGTGGTCGAAGCCGCCAGGCGCTCGCAGCGCGCGCCGCTCGATTTGCTCAAGGCGGCCGGCGCCATCACCAGCCCCTACCAGTTCCACTGGAAGCGCTTCCTGTTCGAGCAGTTCCCGAACGGCACGGGCTTCCCGGCCAACTTGGCGGCGCCGCCGATCGAAGAAGCCTTGCCGCGCGCCGACGTGCGCGCGTTCTCGATCGACGACTCGGCCACCACCGAAATCGACGACGCGTTGTCGGTACAAGGCTTGGGCAGCGGCACGGTCACCCTGGGCATCCACATTGCGGCGCCGGCGCTGGCCTTCGCGCCGGGCAGTGCCGTGGACAAGCTGGCCGCGGAACGCCTGTCGACGGTCTACATGCCGGGCTGGAAGCTGACCATGCTGCCCGACGCCGTGGTCCAGGCCTACACGCTGATCGAAGGCCGCGATTGCCCGGCCGTGAGCCTGTACCTGACGATCGACGAAGCCACGCTCGAAGTGCGCGCCAGCGAAACCCGGCTCGACAGCGTGCCCATCATCGCCAACCTGCGCCACGACAAGCTCGACT
>JANNGJ010000538.1:0-1527 GCA_031403815.1 Burkholderiales bacterium
GGTTCTGGTGGACGTGCCGGCGGGCGAGCGCTACCCCGTCATCGGCGAGGGCCGCTCCGATCTCGACGAGATTGCCGGCCGCGTGAACAAGGTCGGCGAGATGGCCTCCGAAGCGCTGACCAACGTCAACGACCTGCTCACCGCCGAGAACCGCGCCGCCGTGATGGACACGGTGCGCAACCTGCGAGATCTGACGGCTGGCCTCAAGGCGCGCCTGGGCACGCTCGACACCACGCTCACGCGCGTTGGCGCCGCCGCCGCCGAGGTCGGCACCGGTGCCGCCGAACTCGGCCGCTCGGGCACGCGCATCGCCGCCGTGGCCGAGCGCGGCAGCGAACGCCTGGACAGCACCCTGGCGGAGGCCGAGCGCACCCTGGCCGAAGCGCGGCTCGCGTTGCAGCAGGTCAGCAAAGCCAGCGGCGCCATCCAGCAGCAGGCCCAGGCCACCGCACGCCGGCTCGAAGACACCGCCGCCACCGTCGACGACCAACTCGGCGCCGCGGTCAGCGAATTGCGCGTCAGCGTCGAGGCCGCCACCCGCGTGCTCGACCGCTTGCGCGAACCGCGCTCGGCCCTGCTCGGGCCCAGCAAGGCGCAACTCGGCCCCGGGGAGAAAGCGCCATGAGGTTCGCGCCGCGGCTCATCACGGCACTCTTGGGCTCGCTGCTGAGCGCTTGGCTGCTGACGGCCTGCGTTTCCGTCGGCCTGGGCAGCGAAGCGCCCGCCCAAGCGCACTACCTGCTGGCCGACACCGCCGCGCCCACCGCGCGTCGCGCCCAACCCCTCGTGCCCGCGCTGCTGCTCCAGGCCTTGCCGGCCGACGCCAGCGCCGACACGGCCGCGCTGGCTTACTCGCCGCGGCCCAACGAGTTCGCCTACTACCAGTTCGCGCAGTGGACGGAGCGGCCGGTGCGCCGCGTGCCGCGCCTGTTGCAGCAGCGCCTCGAAGCGCGCGGCCTGGCCGGGGCGGTGGCCATGGTCGGCGAGCCCGCGCGCGCCGACTGGCTGCTCACCGTGGCCGTCGATGCCCTGCACCACGACGTGAGCACGCTGCCCGGCCAGGCCCGCGTGGCCCTCACGGTGGAGCTGTTCGACCGCCGCAACCGCACCCGCGTGGCCCGGCGCCAGTTCGAAGCCAGCGTGCCGACGGCCAGTGCCACCGCACCCGGCGCTGCTGCAGCCCTGTCGGCCGCCTTGACGCAAACCTTCGACGCCCTCGTGCCCTGGCTCGATACCGAGTTGCAGCGGGCCGTAGCGGCGGCGCCGAAGTAGGCCCTCGCGTCGCAGCGTCTGCAGGCGCTTCCGGGCCCCGGTTAGGTCGGCGCGACTAATTTGCTGCAATGCAGCAAAAATGTCTTGCATTCGCCCGAGCAGCCGCTACCATCGGGTTATGTTGCGGTGCAGCAAAAGCTTCAAGCAACACGCCCAACCCCACACAACCGACTGGAGCCCCCCATGCTGAACACCCAAGAATTCGCCGCCACCCAAAAAGCCAACTTCGAAACCCTGATGGGCATGACCACCAAG
>JANNGJ010000539.1:0-14759 GCA_031403815.1 Burkholderiales bacterium
CGTTGAACCCGCGGCTCCTTGAGCCAGGCCGTCGCGCCTTCGGCGCTTGGTTTACTTAGCTTTACGGGCCAGCCGCCAGCGCCTCACGCTGGGCGCGCATTCTTGGGTCATCGTCAACGCCCAAGGAGCCCTCCATGGCCCAACCCACTCAAAGTTTCTTCAATCCCACCCGCCTGCTCAGTTCCGCGGTCCTCGCAGCGGTGCTCGGCACCGTTGCAATCTCCGCCTGGGCCCAGCCCGGCGGCCAGGCTGGCCACGCCTTGCACGGCGGCGGCATGGCGGGCATGCCCATGCAGGGCAGGATGGTGGAGAAGATGCTCGACAGCGTCAACGCCACGGCCGAGCAGCGCACCCAGGTCAAGCAGATCACCGAACGCGCCGCGGCCGACATGAAGGCCCAACACGAGTCGGGCCGAGCGCTGCGTGAGCAGGCGATGAAGTTGTTCACGCAGCCGGTGGTCGATGCGAATGCCGCCGAAGCGCTGCGCGCGCAAATGATGCAGCAGCAGCATGACCAGGGCTCACGCCGCATGATGCAGACGATGCTGGAAGTCAGCCGCGTCCTGACGCCAGAGCAACGCAAGACCCTGGCCGAGCGCATGGCCAAGCGCGGCGACATGATGCGCCGCCACCACCAGGAGCGGCAGTCGCTCGAGGGCAAGCCGGCGGCACGCTGAGTCGCTTATGCTTTCGAGCCGCAGGCCCTGGCAAGCCAATTTGCCGGGGCCTTCGCACCTTGTCCCGCGTGCAATCACCATGCCTCCCACGCAACGCCTGCTGCTGATCGACGACGACGCACGCCTGGCGGCGATGGTCGGCGACTACCTGCGCAACGCCGGCTACGCGCTCGATGTTGCGGCCACGCTGGCCGCGGGCCGCGAGCGCCTCAAGGCCGAGCCCTACGACGCCCTGCTGCTCGACCTCATGCTGCCTGATGGTGACGGCCTGGACCTGACCCGCGAGCTGCGCGCCAATCCGCACACCCGGCGCCTGCCCTTGCTGATGCTGACCGCGCGCGGCGAGCCGCTGGACCGCATCGTCGGCTTGGAACTCGGCGCGGATGACTACCTCGGCAAGCCCTTTGAGCCGCGTGAGCTGTTGGCCCGCGTCAAGGCCCTGTTGCGCCGCGCCCAGCCCGACACCGGTGCCGACGAGGTGTTGCGCTTCGGTCGCCTCGAAATCGACCTCGGCGCACGCCAGGCGCGCATCGGCGGGCAGGCCTGCGAACTGACGGGGCACCAGTTCGAGCTGCTTGCGGTGCTGGCCCAGGCGGCTGGCCGCGTGCTGTCGCGCGACCAGATCATGGACGCGCTGCGCGGCCACCCGATGGAGGCCTTCGACCGCTCGATCGACGTGCACATCTCGCGCATTCGCTCGGCCATCGAAGACGACCCGAAGAGCCCGCAACGCGTGCTCACGGTGCGTGGCGTCGGCTATCTGTTTGCAAAGCGGCAGGACGCGGGCAGCCAGGAGTGAAGTCCCTCTACCTGCGCATCTACCTCACCGTGGTGGTGGCGCTGGCGCTGTTTGCCAGTGGCTCGGCCTGGCTCTTCCACCGCGAAGTGCAGGCCGAGCGCGGCCGCTTCGATGCCCAGGTCAACGAGCGCGTCGGCGCTTGGGCCGATTTGATTCAGCGCTCGCTGCCCCCGGCCGATGCCGATCGAGCCCAGCAGGCCGCCGCCCTGAGCGAATGGTCGCAGCGCCTGCGCCTGCCCCTGGCCCTGGACGATGGCGACGGCCGGCGCATCGGCGCCAGCGAGTCCTACCTGCGTCGCACCGCCGACCTGCCGGGCCTGCGGCACGGCGCGGCGGTGCGGCTGGACGACGGCCGCACGCTGTGGCTGCTGCGTGCGCCCCTGCAAGGCCTGCGCGCCGACGGCTCGATGCGGCCGGGCGGTGGCATGGCTGGCGACGCCTCCCGGCCAGCAGTGCTGCCACCGTGGCCACGCGGCGCCGCGCTGGTCGCACTGCTGGTCCTGCTCTTTGCTGCCGTGGCTGCGGGGGCCTACCCGGTGGTGCGGCGCCTGACGCGGCGGCTGGAAAGCTTGAAGGGCGGCGTCGAGCGCTTTGGTGCCGGCGCCCTGAGCCAGCGCGTCGATGCCTCGGGCCGCGACGAAGTGGCCGCGCTGGGGGCCAGCTTCAACCAGGCGGCCGAGCGCATTGAGGCCCTGGTGCGTTCACACCAATCGCTGCTGGCCAACGCCAGCCACGAACTGCGCTCGCCACTGGCGCGCTTGAAGATGGCGTTGTCGCTGGTCGAAGACGCACCCGACGGCGTGCCGCGCGAGCGCCTCAAGAAGGAAATTCGCACCAACATCGGCGAGCTCGATGCGCTGGTCGAAGAAGTGCTGCTGGCCAGCCGCCTCGATGCCCAGGCGGCCGAGCCGGTGCATGACGTGGTCGACTTGATCCCGATTGCCGCGGTCGAGGCGGCCCAGGTTGGCGCCGAGGTACAGGCGGCGTCGCCCAGCCTCGTCGTGCGCGGTGATGAGCGCCTGCTGCGCCGCGCCTTGCGCAACCTGCTCGAGAACGCACGCCGCTACGGCGAGGGCAGCGAAATCACCCTCAGCGCCGAACGCAGCAGCGGTGCGCCTGCGCGCGCCGAGTTGCGCGTCTGCGACCGCGGCCCTGGCGTTCCCGAGGCCCTGCGCGAGCGCATCTTCGAGCCCTTCTTTCGCCTGCCGGGCCATGCCGAGCGCGAGGGCGGTGTCGGCCTCGGCCTGGCCCTGGTCAAGCAGATCGCCCAGCGCCATGGCGGCGAGGTGCGCTGCCAGGCCCGTTCGGATGGCGGCAGTTGCTTTGTCATCAGCCTGCCGCTGGCCTGACGCCGGGCTGGGTAGCCTGCCTTGGGACGCCCTCAGCGGCGCGGACCCAGGCCCTGGGTCCGCTGCTGGCGCAGTACCCACAACAAGAACATCGTGAGGCCGAGCGCCGCGGCGGCCAGCCCGGCGGTTGATGCAATCCAGTAGCCGCGCGCGCCGTGCAGCGCGGTCGGCACGTTGCCGCCGACATTGAAGGCCAGCACGTAGCCACCGCCCATGCCCAGGCCCCAGATCGAGGCCGCGTAGATCAACAGCGGCACGGTCGCGATGCGCCAGGCGCGCAGCACGAAGGCCGCAGCGATCTGCATCGCATCGACGAAGTGGAACAGGGCCACCCAGGCCAGCAGTGGCAACGCAGCGGCAACGATCACCTCATTGCCGCTGTACAAACGCACGATGGCCTCGCGTGCGACGAACACCGCCGCGCCGAGGCCCAGGGCGCACAGCGCCGCCAGTTGCATGCCGTGCCAACCGATGCGCCGGGCCGCATGCAATTCCTGCGCGCCGATGCGCTGCGCCACCAATGCGCTGGTGGCGTTGCCGATCGACAGGGGCAGCATGAACAGCAGTGACACGAGGTTGGCCGCGATCTGGTGCCCGGCCACCGCTTCGACGCTGACGCGCGCGATGAAGAAGGCCATGAAGGCAAAGCCGGTGACTTCGACCAGGATCGAGCCGCCGATTGGCAGCCCGAGCTTGAGCTGGGCCCACAGGGCACGGCGGTCCGGCGCATGCAGGCCGCGGCCGGTGAGGGCGAAGGGCTTGTAGAAAGGGTCACGCCGCAGCAACTGCCAGGCCACCAGGGCTTGGCACCACATGACGATGCAGGTTGAAATGCCGCAGCCGGTGACGCCCAGCGCTGGCAGCGGGCCCGCGCCGAAGACCAACAGCGCCGACAAGGGCAGTTTCAGCGCCAGCCCGCCAAGCTGGATGGCCATCACCGCCTTGGGTCGCGAGACGGCGTTGTTGAAGCCGCGAAAGGCCGAGAACAACATCGACGCCGGCAAGGACAAGGCCAGTGCCACCAGGTAGGCCCGCACCTTGGCCTCGACCTCGGGCGAGGCCCGCGCCAGCGCCAGAAAGGGCGCCGGGAACAACAGCAGGGCGCAGCCCAGCAGCGACACGCCAAGCGCCAGCCACACCGCCTGGTGCAGTTGCTCACCCGCGGCAGCGAAGCGCTTGGCGCCGAACAATTGGCCGGCCAGCGGCCCGATCGCCAGCACGATGCCGGCCAGGCCGATGAAGGCGCTGATGTAGGCCGCGCCGCCAATCGCCAGCGCAGCCAGGTCGGCAGCGGAGTGGCGCGCGACCAGGGCCGTGTCGATGGTGGTGAAGGACACCACGGCCAGTTGGCCGACCAGCACTGGCCAGGCCAGCGCTGTGATGCGGGCCGTGCTGGCCCGCAGCGTCAGGCGCTCGCTGCCGCGCGCGTCGCTCTTGTCGAGCGTGTCACGGGTGGCCGGCGGCGTGCTCAAGCCGGGATTCGCGGCGCCGGGTCAGCAAAGGCCGCTGCGTCCGGGTGGTCGATGCCGGTGGCGACGCGGGCCCGCTCGGCATAGCGATTGAAACGCCAGGCGGTGGATTCCATCGTGATGCGACGCCACACCACGCGCTTCTCGGCCGGCGTGAGCAGTGGCCACTGCTGCACTTCGTCTTCGCTGCGGCCACAGCCCTTGCACACCGCGTCACCCTGGGCGGTGGAGCAGATGGCGATACAGGGCGCATCGGGCGTGCCGGCGTACCAGTCGAGCCAGGCCTGCTTGGCCGTGGCGGGCATCGAGGCGTCGTCGCACTGCGCCTCGTGGTAATACACCATCAGTGCATACACCTCGGCCAGCGCGCGCACCTCGGCGCAGGCGGTGATGCCGTCGGGCGAGGGGGACCGCTCGCGCCACCAGTTGATGGCGCGCTCGATGTCGGTGATGTGGATGCCGGCCATGGGGAATGCTGCGAAGGGCGCGAAGCATAGCGCCCGCGGCGGCCGCCGCCGCCGCGGCCCTACTTGGTGCTGTAGTTGGCCGGCAGCCAGCGGTAGCCTTTGCCGTCATGGCGCAGCTGGCCGATGCCGGGAAAGGCCACGTGGGCGACGGCCACGTAGTAGCCGGCCGCCGCAGCATCGGCATAGGCCTTCTTGCGCTGCGGCGCGGCGGCCTTGGGGTCGACGTCGAACCCGATCGTCACCGAGGGGTCGGGGAACTGCACGGCCGCCACGTGCATCAGGTCGCCCCACACCACCAGCTTCTGGCCCTGGCTTTCGACCACATAAGCCGCGTGGCCCGGCGTGTGGCCGCGGGTGGCGAAGGACTTGATGCCGGGCACCAGCTCGGTGTCGCCATCGAAGGGTTTGAACTTGCCGGCGTCGACATAGGGTTTCATCGACAGCATGGCGCCCTTGAAGAAGTCCTTCATGGCGGCGGGCGCCTTGTCCATGGTGGCCTGGTCGAGCCAGAAGCCACCTTCCTTCTTGTCAGCACGCAGGATGGCGTTCGGGAACACCGCCTTGCCGTCGGCCGAGGTGATGCCGCCGACATGGTCGGCGTGCATGTGCGTGATGTAGATCTCGTCGACCTGCTCCGGGGTGTAGCCCGAGGCCTTGAGGTTGGCGACCAGCTTGCCCAGCGTCGGTCCGAACAGGCCGGCCGCGCCCGCGTCGATCAGCACCAGCTTGTTGCCGGTGTTGATGAGGTAGCCATTGACGGAGGTCTCGACCGGCGCCTTGAGGTAGGCGCGCCCCAGCGCGGCCTGGATCTTGGCCGGCGTGGTGCCGGTCAGCAGCTTGTCCACCGGCAGATCGACCGTGCCGTCCGACAGGGCAGTGACCTCGAAGGCGCCCAGCGTCATGCGGTACCAGCCGGGAGCCTGGCCCTTGGCGGGCGGGGCCGCGGCGTGGGCCAAGGTGGCACCGAGCAGCAGCGCGGTGGTGGCGAACAGGATTCTCAGGGCTTGAAGGGTGCGTGGCATGGTGACTCCGGCAGCGAGGGCCGCAGCATAGCCAATCGACGCCGGGCTGGCTGACGTGCCAGACAATCCTGCCATGTCCGACGAAGCCGCCCCCCACAAGCGCCGCGTGCGCTACGTCGGCACGCACCCGCGCCGGTTTGAGGAGAAGTACAAGGAACTCGACCCAGCGCGCCACGCGGCGGAGCTGCGCAAGGTGATGGAGCGCGGCCAGACGCCGGCCGGCATGCACCGCCCGATCTGTGTGGCCGAGATCCTGCAGGTGCTCGACCCGCAGCCCGGCGAGGTGGGCCTGGACGCGACCCTCGGCTTCGGCGGCCATGCGCAGGAGCTGCTGGCGCGCCTGCGCCCCGGCGGGCGCCTCTTCGGCGTCGATGTGGATCCGCTGGAGCTGCCGCGCACTGAAGCGCGACTGCGCGCCCTGGGTTTCGACGCGGCGGCTTTGGTGGTGCGGCGCCAGAACTTTGCCGACCTCGACAAACTCGTTCCCGAGGCCGGCGGCGGCTTCGACTTCGTGCTCGCCGACCTGGGCGTGTCGTCGATGCAGATCGACAACCCTGCGCGCGGCTTCAGCTTCAAGACCGACGGGCCGCTCGACCTGCGTCTGGACCCCGCCAGCGGGATCTCGGCCTCGACGCTGCTGCTGTCGGTGACACGGCCGCAATTGCGCGACCTGCTGGTCGACAACGCCGACGAGCCGCTGGCCGTGCCCCTGGCCGCGGCCCTGCAAGGCCAGTACCTCGAAACCACGACCCAGCTCGCCGACCTGGTGCGCCTGACCGTGGCCGCCGCCCTGCCGCGCAAGATGCCCGAGGACGAGCGCGAGGCCGAAACGCGCAAGACCTTGCAGCGCACCTTCCAGGCCTTGCGCATCGCCGTCAACGACGAGTTCGGTGTGCTGGACCGATTCCTGGCGCTGCTGCCCGCCAGCCTCAAGCCCGGCGGGCGCGTGGCCATCCTCAGCTTTCACTCGGGCGAGGACCGGCGGGTCAAGAAGGCCTTTCAGACAGGTGAACGCAGCGGTGTCTATGCCAGCGTTGCGCCCGAGCTGATCCGGCCCTCGTTCGAGGAGCGCCGCGCCAACCCGCGCTCCAGTTCGGCCAAGCTGCGCTGGGCCATCAAAGCACACCCTCCTTGAGCGTGCGGCGCAAGGCGCCTGACCGGGCAGCCGCCACCAAGGCCTGGTTTCGCGAGCGGGGTTGGGCGGCCTTTGCATTCCAGCGCGAGGTCTGGTCTGCCCTGGCCGCAGGGCAGAGCGGCTTGCTGCATGCCACCACGGGCAGTGGCAAGACCTATGCGGTCTGGTTCGGCGCGCTGCAACGCGCGGCGGCGCTGGGTGTGCCGCTGGATGGCCGCAGCGCGCCGCCGCTGGGCGTGTTGTGGTTGACACCGATGAAGGCTCTGGCGGCCGACACCACACGCGCCCTGGAAGCCACGCGGCCCGCGCTTGCGCCGGCCTGGACCCTGGGCGAGCGCACCGGCGACACCCCCAGCGCGGAGCGCGCGCGCCAGGACAAGCGCCTGCCGACCGTGCTGGTGACGACGCCCGAGTCGCTGTCGCTGCTGCTGACCCGCGCCGCAGCAGTGCAGGCGCTGGCGGGCGTGCACACGGTGATCGTCGATGAGTGGCACGAGCTGATCGGCAACAAGCGCGGCGTGCAGTTGCAGCTCGCTTTGGCGCGGCTGCGGCGCTGGAACCCGGCGCTCGCCGTGTGGGGCCTGTCGGCCACGCTCGGTAACTTGCACGAAGCGATGGCCACGCTCTGCGGCGCTGCGCCCGTGAGTCTGGTGCAGGGCCGCGTCGACAAGGCCCTGCGCATCGACACCTTGTTGCCCGCCGAGCCCGGCCGCTTCTCGTGGGCCGGCCACCTTGGCGCGCAGATGCAGCAGCCCGTGGTCGACGAAATCGAGCGCACGATGCGCGAAGGCACGGGCTCGACCCTCGTCTTCACCAACGTGCGCTCGCAGGCCGAGATCTGGTATCAGCTGCTGCTGGCCGCACGGCCGCAATGGGCGGGCCAGATTGCACTGCACCACGGCTCGCTCGACAAGGGTGTGCGCGCCTGGGTCGAGGCCGGTTTGAAGGACGGCAGCCTGCGCGCCGTGGTTGCCACCTCCAGCCTGGACCTTGGCGTCGACTTTCTGCCGGTCGAACGCGTCTTGCAGATCGGCAGCGCCAAAGGCGTCGCGCGGCTGCTGCAACGCGCAGGGCGCAGCGGCCACGCGCCCGGCCGCACCAGCCGCGTCACCCTGGTGCCAACCCACACCTTTGAGTTGGTCGAGGCGGCGGCCGCACGCCGGGCCGCGGAGGCCGGACAGGTCGAGTCGCGGGTGTCGCCGGCCAAGCCGCTCGACGTGCTGGTGCAGCACCTGGTGAGCGTGGCCCTCGGTGGCGATATCGACGCCGATGCGAAGCCTCGCAGCGGCTTTGATACCGACGCGCTGTTCGATGAGGTGCGCAGCGCCCACGCCTACCGCGACTTGACGCGCGAAGAGTTCGACTGGGCGCTGGCTTTCGTCGAGCGCGGCGGGAGTAGCCTGGGTGCCTACCCGCAGTACCACCGTGTCGTGCGCGGCGACGACGGCCGCTACCGCGTGCCCGACCGCGGCATTGCCATGCGCCACCGGCTGCAGATCGGCACCATCGTGAGCGACGCAACGATGCAGGTGGCGTGGCTCTCAGGTGGGCGCATCGGCAGTGTCGAAGAGAGCTTCATCGCCCGCTTGAAGCCGGGCGACTGCTTTGTCTTTGCCGGCCGCGTGCTCGAGTACCTGCGCACCCAGGACATGACGGCCTACGTCAAGAAGGCCAGCAAGGCCAAGGGCATCGTGCCCGCCTGGGGCGGCACCAAGATGGCCTTGTCGGAGGCCATGACGGGTGCCGTGCTCGAGCTGCTGCATGACGCCGCGCAGGGCCACTTCGCCGAGCCCGAGATGCAGGCCGCGCAGCCGATGTTGGCGGCGCAGCAGCGCCTCTCACAGCTGCCGCAGCCTGGCGAGCTGTTGATCGAGCGCTACACGTCGGCTGAAGGTCACCACCTCTTCCTCTACCCCTTCGGGGGCCGCAACGTGCACATCGGCCTGGCGCACTTGCTGGCCTGGCGCCTGGCGCGCACGCAGCCGAACACGTTCTCGCTTTCGGTGAACGATTTCGGGCTCGAGTTGCTGTCGGCGCAGGCGGTGGACCCGGCGCCCTTGCTCGATGCCCGCGCGTTCAGCGCCGAGGCGCTGCTGCCCGACGTGCTGGCCAGTTTGAACTCTGGGGCACTGGCGCAGCGTCGTTTTCGCGAGATCGCCCGCGTGGCCGGTCTGGTGTTTGGCGGCTACCCGGGCGCGCCCAAGAGCATGAAGCAGGTGCAGGCCTCCTCCGGTCTGTTCTGGGAGGTGTTTCGCAAGTACGACGCTGGCAACCGCCTGTTGAACCAGGCCGAGACCGAGGTCCTGGCGCAAGAGCTGGAGCTGACGCGCCTGGCGGCCACGCTCGCGCGCATGGCCGCCCAGCGCATCGGATTTGTCGAGTTGAAGGTGCCGAGCCCGTTTGCGCTGCCGCTGATGGTGGAGCGCTTTCGCGAAGAGCTGTCGACCGAAAAACTGGCCGACAGACTGGCAAGAATTCTCGCGCAGGCCAATGCCGCGCTCGACGAAGCCACTCCGGCGCCACCGCGCAGGCGAAAATCGCGCTGAACCATGGGACGCATCGCCAAGCTGCTGAGCACCGCCAACCGCGCGCGACTGGCCACGCTGTTGCTGGCCCTGTGGAAGCTGTTCAAACACCCCGACACCCCTTGGGCGCCCAAGCTGGTGGCCGTTGCGGTGCTGGCCTATGCCGTCAGCCCGATCGACCTGATCCCCGATTTCATCCCGGTGCTCGGCCTGCTCGACGACCTGCTGCTGTTGCCGCTTGGCGTGGCGCTGGTGGTGCGCCTGACGCCGGTGGCCCTGTGGCAGGCCCGGCTGGCTGAAGCGCAGGCCAGCGCCGACAAGCTGCCGCGCATCTTCTGGGGTGCCGTGATCGTTCTGGCCGTGTGGTTGCTGGTGTTGGGCGGCGTGGCCTATGGGGTGGGGTCGGTGGTGTTTGCAGGGAGTGCAGCATGAACAAGGCATGGGTGGGTGTGCTGTTGGCCAGCCTGGCCCTGGGCGTGACGGCCGCGCCGAAGAAGGCCGCGCCGCCGGCCAAACCTGTCGTCATCGAGGGCAGCGTCAGCCGCGTCGTGGATGGCGACACCCTGTGGGTCAAGACAGAGGGCGACGGCGAGGCGCCAGTGGTGGTGCGCCTCGAAGGCATCGATGCGCCCGAGAGCTGCCAGGCCGGCGGCGCCGACGCCACGGCGGCCTTGACTGCGCTGGCCCTCGGCCGCAGCGTCAGCGTGCGCGTGGTGGCGCGCGATGAGCATGGCCGCACGGTTGGCAAAGTGTTCGACGGCAAACTTGATGTCGGCGACCGCATGGTGCGCGACGGCCAAGCCTGGTCCTCACGCTACCAATACGACCGCGGCCCCTATGTCGCCGAGGAGCGCATGGCACTGGCGCTCAAGCGCGGCCTGCACGGCGCGGGCGGCGCGATCCAGCCGCGCGATTTCCGCAAGCAGCATGGGCCCTGCGAGGGCGCCGCCCACAAGCCCGCGACCGCCGCGCCTGCCGCGCCTGCCGCGCCTGCGGCAACGCTGGCAGGCCTGGGAGCGGTCTTTGCGCCCAAAACCGCGCGCTGCGATGCGCGCCTGTACTGCTCGCAAATGACCTCCTGCGCCGAGGCCACCTGGTTCCTGAAGAATTGCCCCGGCGTCAAGATGGACGGCGACCGCGACGGCGTGCCGTGTGAGCAGCAGTGGTGTAGCAAGTAGCCACCCGTTCGGGCGGGGTTGCAACCCGCCGGCCGCTCAGTGCATCACGCCGCCAACCGCGCCAGCCACCCCTGCGCGCTGGCCACTTCCACCCGGCCATGCTGCGCGGGTTGGCGCAGCTCGGCGACGATCTGCACCGCGCGGGCGGGTGCGAAGCGTTCGGCCATGCGGTGCAGGTAGGCACTGGGGGTCGGGTCGCTGAGCTTGACCTCCACCAGGTCGGTGACTGTGTCGCCCTCGGCCAGCACGAAGTCGATTTCGTGGCGTTCCTTGTCGCGGATGGTGTGCAGCGTGATGGGCTTGCCCTCGGCGTCTTGCCGGTAGTGGCAGTGCTTGAGCAGCATCGCGGCCACCGCGTTTTCGAGCTTGATGCCTTCGTCGCCGATCACCAGGCCGGTGTCCAGGAAGTAGATCTTGGCTTCCTTGAGCAGGCTGCGCGCCACGTCGCGGTGCCAGGGCGTGACGCGAAAGACGATGTACAGCGCTTCGAGGATTTCGATGTAACGCGCAGCCGTGGTGGGTGAGATTTGCAGCGCTTGCGCCAGGCTGGACACACTCAGCGGCGAGCCCACGCGCTCGCGCAGCATCGTGAACAGCAATTGCAGGGCACGGACTTCATGCACGCGCGAAAAGTCGAGCACGTCTTCACGCACCAGGTCGGTGGCGTACTGCGCGCGCCAGCGGTCGGCATCGGTGGCCAGCTCGGTCAGGCAGGGCTCTGGGAAGCCACCACGCTCGAGCAGGCGGGCCAGGGCTTGGCCTGCACTCACGCCTTGCGTGGTCATGAGTTCGTGCACCGAGAAAGGATGCAGGCGCCAGGCCTGATAGCGGCCGGCGAGAGATTCGCCGCCCTGCCGGAATGTGTCCATGCGCGCGCTGCCGGTGACGAGCATGGCCTGCCCCTTGGCGCGCCCGTCCCAGGCGCCCTTGAGAAAGGCCTTCCAGTCGCGCATCTTGTGAATCTCGTCGAAGATCAGAAGCCGGGCCTTGGGCGACCAGGCGTGTTTGCCGATGAGCAGGCGATCGGCCGGAACGTCCCAACTGAGGTATTGGGCGGGCTCGAAGCCGGCCATCAACTGCCGCGCGAGCGTCGTCTTGCCGGCCTGGCGCGCACCAGTCAGGACCACAAGCTTGCGCCCGAGGTCGCGGTGCAGCGCAGCGGCCAAAGTCCGGCTTGACGAATCTTCAGTCATTTGGAAAAGAGTCTAGACTATTTTCCAGAGTGCTGCAAAAAAGTCAGGTTCGGTCCCGCATCAGTGTGGGAATCACGGGCGAGCACGCATCAGCGTGCTCTTGCCAAACAGGCTCTCGATCAGGTCCACCGCCAGCTCGGCGGTTCGGTTGCGCACGTCCAGGGCCGGGTTCAGCTCCATCACGTCCAGGCTGGCCAGCCGGCCGGTGTCGGCAATCATCTCCATGCACAACTGTGCCTCGCGGTAGGTGGGGCCGCCGGGCACGGTAGTGCCCACGCCGGGGGCGATGTCGGGGTCTAGGAAGTCGACGTCGAAGCTGACGTGCAGGTGGGTGTTGGCGTCGAGTGTGGCCAGCGCCAGCTCCATGGTGTGGCGCATGCCCATCTCGTCGATGTAGCGCATGTCGAAGACTTCGAGGCCTTGTTCGTGCACCAGGCGCTTCTCGCCCGCATCAACGCTGCGGATACCGATCTGGCGCACCCACTTCGGGTTGATCGCCGGCACGGTGCCGCCAATCTCGATCAGCGCCTGTGGGCCGAAGCCCGCCAGGCAGGCCACCGGCATGCCGTGGGTGTTGCCGCTGGGGGTGAGGGTGCTGGTGTTGAAGTCGGCATGGGCGTCGAGCCAGAGCACGCGCAGCTTCTTGTTGGCTTCGCGGCAGTGGCGTGCCACGGCGCTGATGCTGCCGATGCCCAGGCAATGGTCGCCGCCCAGCAGGATGGGCAAGCGGCCCAGGCCCAGCTCGGCATACATCGCCTCGTGGACCACGCGGTTCCACTGCACCACCTCAGCCAGGTGGCGGTAGCCGTCCACCGGCGGCAGCCAGGGGTTGGCCGGACCGAGCAGGTTGCCGCGGTCGATGACCGACAGGCCGTGCGCTTCGAGGATCGGCACGATGCCGGCCACCCGCAGCGCCTCAGGGCCCATGCTCGCGCCGCGCGCGCCGGCGCCGATGTCGGTCGGCGCGCCGATGAGGGAGATGTCGTGGTTCATGGGGCGGAATTGTCGAGCACGTCAGGTGTCCTCGGCGAACTCGCCCGTCTCGGTGGTGGGCGCATCGAGGGCAAAGGCCTGGACCAGGATCTGCCAGGCTTCTTCGGCGCTGTCGACGAGGTGGAAGAGTTTCAGGTCGTCGGCGGCGATCATGCCGGTCTCGACCAGCCAATCGAAGTTGATCAGCTTGGTCCAGAACTCGCGCCCGACCAGCACGATCGGGCGCTTGCGCACCTTGCCGGTCTGCGTCAGCGTCATCACCTCGAACAGCTCGTCGAGGGTGCCGAAGCCACCCGGGAAGCACACCAGGGCCACCGAGCGCATCAGGAAGTGCATCTTGCGCAGGGCGAAGTAGTGGAACTGGAAGCACAGGCGCGGCGTGATGTAGGGGTTGGGTGCTTGTTCGTGCGGCAGCACGATGTTCAACCCGATGCTCGGACCGCCGGCTTCGCTGGCACCGCGGTTGCCGGCTTCCATCGCGCCCGGCCCGCCGCCGGTGACCACCACGATGCGTTCGTCGAGCTTCTTGCTGGCATGAGTGACCAATGAGGCAAAGGCGCGCGCTTCTTCGTAGTAGCGCGACATTTGAAGTGCCATGCGGGCGCGCGCTACGGCCTGGGTGTCGTTGCCTACCTCGGCTTCGGCCGCGGCCAGGCGCTGCGCAGCGACATCGGGCGGGAGCAGGCGGGCACTGCCGAAGATCACCACGGTCGCGGCGATGCCCGCCTCGTTCAGCACCAGTTCGGGCTTGAGTAGTTCGAGTTGCATGCGCACCGGGCGCAAATCTTCGCGCAACAGGAAGGCCTGGTCGGTGAACGCCAGTCGGTAGCTGCTGTCGGGGCCGTCGTAGAGCGGCGTCGGGGCGACAGCGGCGGCTTCTTCTAGCGCGCTGGGAAAGTTGCGTGCGGCGATCACGGTGGTTTTGGTGTTCATCTTGGCAGCTTACTGCGGACGGGTGACGAGATTGACGTACTCGTGCTGGGCCGTGTGCAGGGTTGACACGCGGTACTCCACTGGCTTGTCGTTGAAGGTCAGGGCGGTGCGCCGCACCTGCAGCACCGGCAGGCCGGGCGCAATGCCGAGCACGCGGGCGGTGTTGCGGTCTGCGGCCAGGGCGCGCAAGCGCTCTTGCGCCCGCACCACGGTGATACCGAACTCGACCTGGTAGAGGTGATAGAGCGTGCTCGGCCGCTCGCGCAGGCGCTTCTCGGTCAGGCCCTTGAACAGCGCCGCGGGCAGGGTCAGGCGGTCGTGCACCACGGGGCGGCCCTGCAGCACCAGGCGGTTCTCGATCAGCAGGGCCGCATCACCGGGGCGCAGGCCCAGCGCCTCGGCGGCCTCGTCGTCAAGCCGGCCGCGCTCGAAGGAGACGGTCTGGACCAGCGGCACGTCGCGATGGCCGTCGGCGCGCTCGACGTGGAAGAACTGAAACAGGAAGCGGTCGGCGCTGTGCATGGCCACAAAGGTGCCGCGGCCCTGGCGCCGCGCCAGGATGTGCTCGGCCACCAGTTCGTCCACGGCGTGGCGCAAGGTGCCGATGGAGATGCCGAAGGCCGCCGCCAGGGTGGTCTCACTCGGCAAGGCCGAACCGGGCGGGCAGTGGCCACCTTCGATGGCCTGCAGCAGCGCCCGCTTGGCCACGCGGTAGAGCGGGGCGCCGCCGGCGTCGGGCGCAATGGGCGTGAAAACGGCGGCCTGTGCCATGGCGCGATTCTAGGCGGCCTCGCGCAACTCATACAAATCATTCAAATGACCTGTTTGACAGCGGCGCACCGCTCACTAAACTGCCTCCCATCGCAGACATACCTCAGGAGCCGCGAATGATTCATTTCGTATTGCACGACACCAAGGACACGGTGGCCGTGGTGGTGGTGGAAGGTGTGAAGGCCGGCATGGAAATGCAGGGCTGGATCATGGACGCCGACAAGATGACCAATGTGGTCGCCCGCCAG
>JANNGJ010000540.1:0-4626 GCA_031403815.1 Burkholderiales bacterium
GCCGCCATTGGCGCTGACGAAGGCGGCAATATCGGCCTCCTTGTCCAGGCGCTGACGCTGAACGTGGATGGCGGCAAACACCCGCTTGTGCAGGGTCTCGAGTTGGCCGGCCGCCTCGAGCCCATAAAACAGCTTGGCGTAGCCCTCGAAGCTCGGGTTGAAGGCCGCCGGGATGCGCCGAAACGCGACCTCGGCCGGCAGACGCTTGACCCATTGTTCGAGTGCCGGCTCAAAGCTGTAGCAATGCGGGCAGCCGTAGGAAAAGAACTCGATCACGTCGATCTTGCCGCCGCCGGGCACCGCCACCGGTGTGCCCAGGCGCACGTAGTCGCGCCCTTCAGCCGGTACAGCGCCCTGCGCTTGTGCCGCATGGCCTGCGGTGAGCGCGCTGGCGGCGGCAGTGAGGGTGAATTTGCGGCGGGTGATCATGCTCTGCTTGTCCTTCATGGTTGCGGGTTCGGCTTGGTGTTGATCTCAGCGTTCGACCCGGACCAACGCGGCTTCGACGCCGTTGCCAGCCAATCGTTCCTGCGCCGCGTCGGCGGCTTCCTTGCGCTCAAACGGCCCCAAACGAACCCGGTAGACGGTGCGCCCGGACTGCTCGCGCTCCGTGATCTTGGCGCTCAAGCCCATCAGGCCGACCCGGGCACGCTGTTGCTCGGCGTCTTCGGGCCGGGCATAGGCCCCGACTTGGACGAAATAGGTGAACGCGTCGGCACCGGGTTTGGTGGACTTGGCCACAGCCGCGCCATCGGACGGGGCGCTGGCAACGGCGGCCTTGGTCGGCGCTGCGGGCACTGTTGCGGTCGCGGGGGTCGGCCGAGGTGCGGTGACGGCCGCCGGGCCCGCCGGCTGCGAAGCCGCGGCCGGCACGGCTGGTTTGCTGCTCGGCTTGTTGGCCAGCAAGGCGTTCGGATCCCAGTTCTTGTTGCGCTCGGTTTCGGCGGCGTCTTGCTCGGCACTGCGTTGCGGCACCTTGTTGACGAAGGGCACCGGCACCTTGGTCACGTACAGCGCCACGCCCAGCGCCAGGGCCAGGCCCACCAACAGGCCGACGATCAGTCCGAGGGCGAAGCCGCCGCGTTGCGAAGTCATTGGGTTTCCAGTGCGGGAGGGTGGAGGTCGCGGTCCATGCGTTCAGGAGCTGAGACGCCGAGCACCGCCAAGGCGTTGCGCAGGACCTGTGCCGTGGCCGCCAACAAGGCCAGGCGCGCGCGTGCCAAGGCTGCGTCGTCGACCAGAAAGCGTTCGGCGGCGTAATAGCTGTGGAAGGCCGCCGCCAGGCTGCGCAGGTAGAAGGCCACGTCATGCGGGGCCAAACCGGCGGCTGCGCGTTGCAACATCGTCGGGTAGGCCGCGAGTTCGAGCATCAGCGCCGCTTCGGTGGGGGCCGTGAGCAGGGACATATCGGCGCCGTCAAGCCCGGCCAGGTCAGCGCCCGCGCCTGCCCGTTCACGGTATTGCGCCAGGACCGAGCAGATGCGGGCATGCGCGTACTGAACGTAGAAGACGGGGTTCTCGTCGTTTTGCGCCAGGGCCAGGTCGACGTCGAAGGTGTACTCCGTGTCGGCCTTGCGGCTGATGAGGAAGAAGCGCACCGCGTCGCGGCTGGTCCAGTCGATCAGGTCGCGCAGCGTGACGTAGCTGCCAGCGCGCTTGGAGAGCTTGACTTCCTGGCCGCCGCGCATCACGGTGACCATCTTGTGCAGCACGTAATCGGGAAACCCCAGCGGCACGCCCACGCCCGCCGCTTGCAAGCCGGCGCGCACGCGCGCGATCGTGCCGTGGTGGTCCATGCCTTGGTAGTTGATGCACTTGGTGTAGCCGCGCCCGAACTTGTCGAGGTGATAAGCCACGTCGGGCACGAAGTAGGTGTACTGCGTGCCGTCGAGCGCCCTGGCGTCACCCCCGGGCGGTGCCGACTTGCGCATCACGCGGTCCTTGTCGTCGCCATAGTCGGTCGTGCGCAACCAGAGCGCGCCGTCCTTCTCGTAGGTCTTGCCCGAGGCGATCAACTTGGCCACGGTGCTGTCGACCTGGCCGCGGTGGTACAGACCCGACTCGAGGAAATAGCTGTCAAAGCGCAGGCCAAAGGCCTGCAGGTCGAGGTCTTGCTCGTGGCGCAGGTAGGCCACGGCGAACTGGCGAATGGCGTCGTGGTCGGAGGCATCGCCCGAGGCCGTGAACTCGCGGTCATCGGCTTTGACCGTTTTCTTGGCGCGAAAATCTGCCGCGATGTCGGCGATGTAGTCGCCGTTGTAGGCCGCGTCGGGCCAGCCGGCGTCACCCGGCTTCAGGCCATCAAGTCGCGCCTTGACCGACGCTGCCAGGGTGGCGATCTGCACGCCGGCATCGTTGTAATAGAACTCGCGCGTGACCTGCCAGCCCTGCGTGGCGAACAGGTTGCACAGCGCATCACCGAGCGCGGCTTGACGCGCATGCCCGAGGTGCAGAGGCCCGGTCGGGTTGGCCGAGACAAACTCGACCAGCGCGCGCTGGCCGTTGGCGGCTTGCATGCCGAACTGCGCGCCGTCGCGCAGCACTTCACTCACGACCGCTTGCTTGGCCGCTGGCGCCAAGCGCAGGTTGATGAAGCCCGGCCCAGCGATCTCCAGCGCCGCGACCCAGCGCTGCACCGCGGGCTGGCGCTGCAAGGCGGCGACCAGTTGCTCAGCAATCTGGCGCGGATTGGCTTTGGTAGCGCGCGCCATCTGCATCGCGGCGGTGATGGCCAGGTCACCATGCGCGGCCTGCTTGGGCGATTCGAAGGCCAGGCTGCTCAGGTCGTGCCCGGGTGCCATTTCGGCAGCGGCCCGGCGCAGGGCGTCGAGCAACTCTTGCTGGGCATGGATCATGGCCAGATTCTACGTAGCCCCTGCGCGCCGCCGCTGAGGGCGCTTCGCCCTGCGTGGCGCCACAGACCCCGCCGAAAGCCGGAACAGACAGGTGTAAGCAGCTCAATTCCTCCGGCCGCAGGTCCGAAGTGTGGTGAACATCACGCTGTCTGCCACTCGGCTCGTTGAACAATGATCTTGGCCCTCTCTGGCCTGCCCACCCGCCACGCCATGCGCCCCGTTGCCACGCGCCCGCCGACGCTGCCTCGCCACATCGGGCCCTACCGCGTGCTGAGCCAGCTCGGCGAGGGCGCGACGAGCGAGGTCTTCCATGCCCGCGATGACTTCCGCGGTCGTGACGTGGCCATCAAATGTGTGCGCGCACCGGCGGCAGCTCTCGCCGACGGGAGCGGCGGCGCGCACTTCTACGACCGCTTCTTCGCCGCCGAAGCCGCCCTGGTCGGCCGCCTGTCGCACCCGAACGTGGTGCAGATCTTCGACGCCGTGGCCGACCCGGTGCGGCCCTACCTGGTGATGGAGTACGTGCCGGGGACCACGCTGCGCAGCTTTTGCCGCCCGGACGCGCTGTTGTCGCTGGAGCAGATCGTCGAGATCGGCTTCAAGTGCGCGATGGCGCTCGGCTACGTCTATCAAAAGGGTCTGATCCACCGCGATGTCAAACCGGCAAATTTGCTGGCGGTGATGGACCGCGACCATGTCGTCGATGTCAAGGTGAGTGACTTCGGCAGCGTGTTGCAGCTCGACGCCGAACGCACCCAGATCCACCGCGTCGGCTCGCTGGCCTACATGTCGCCGGAGCAACTCGACGGCAGCACCCTGGGCTGCGGCGCCGACATCTACTCGCTGGCCGCGGTGCTCTACCACCTGGTGGCGGGGCGGCCGCCGTTTGCCGGCCCGACCCAGCCGGCGCTCATGCACCAGGTCTTCAATGAAGCGCCGACGCCGCTGGTCAGTTTGCGCGATGGCGTGCCGCCCAGCCTGGATGCCCTCATCTGCCAGGCCCTGGCCAAGCAGCCGGGCGACCGACCTGCAAGCTGGGACGCGTTTGCGCAGGGCCTGTCGGGCCTGGTGGCGCGGCGCGAAGTGCCGCGCGGACAGATCCAGGGCGTGCTCGACTCCGAGCGTTTCAGCCTGTTGCGGGAACTCGAGTTCTTCGCAGCCTTCGGTGACGTCGCGCTGTGGGAAGTCGTGCACCGCGCAAAGTGGCAACGCTTCGCCTTCGGCCACAGGCTCTACAACAAGGGCCAGGCCGGCGGCAGCTTTCACATCCTGGCCCAGGGCGCGGTGGAGGTGTTTCGCGAGGGTCGCAAGGTGGCTGAGCTGGGCCGCGGCAGCTCGGTCGGTGAGATGGCCTACCTGGCACCGAGCGATGACCTGCGCCTGCACCGTGCCGACGTGATTGTCTCAACGCCGTGCACGACGGTGGCCTTCACACCCGAGAGCCTGGCGCAAGTCTCGCCCGACACGCGGCATCGTTTCGACGACGCCTTCATCAAGGTGTTGGTGCGCCGCCTGCATGCCGCGCACGAGGCGCTGGACCACCCGCGGCGCATCCTCTGAACGCCGCACCGCGGGCTTACCCTGTGAGCGCTTGCACACGGCATCGCGTTGGCGGCCTTGCCGGGGTGATCAGGGTCTGTTTCAATCCGGCGCGGCAATCGTGCCCGACGACGAGAATCCAAGGAGATCCCATGAAACTGTTGATCAGTGCTTTCGCCCTGGCGCTCGCCACCCTGGCCAGCCCGGTTTTCGCAGCCAGTCATGCGGCCGC
>JANNGJ010000541.1:0-6306 GCA_031403815.1 Burkholderiales bacterium
CACCTGCGACTTCAACTCGGCGCTGTAGCGCCGCCGCGAAGCGGCTGTGTCACTTCCCATCGTGTCCACCTATTTCCTACGTGGACACGATCCTCCCCTGCAGACCTGGTCGGCTCAAGACGGGATCGCTGCGCGCTTACATCAGTCTGCGTCGGCAAAAGACTGCAGCCGCTGGATGGCTGCCCACCGCAACCGCGCAACAACCGCGCGACAACCGCGCGATGACCTCCTGAAAGCGCCGCCGCAGACCTCCGGCTCAGTCCGCCCGAATCTGCTTCTCAGTGGCCAGCTTCTTCCAGCGTGCCACGTCACCGTTCACTCGCGCCGCAAACGCCTCGGGCGTGGTGGCGGTCGGGTCGCAACCCAGCGAAGCCAGGCGCGCTTTCACGTCGGCCTCGCCGAGGGCTTGGTTCACCACGGCGTTGATGCGCTCGACGGCGGCCTTGGGCGTGCCCGTCGGGGCAAGCACGCCGAACCAGGCCACCGTTTCGAAGCCCGGCAGTGACTCCGCCAGCGCCGGCACCTCGGGCAGGCTGGGGTGGCGGGTGGCGGTGGTGACGGCCAGCGCGCGCACCTTGCCGGCCTTGATCTGCGCCGACCAGGGCGGCAGGTTGCCGATCATCAGGCTCACTTCATCGGCCAGCACCGCGGCCACGGCGGGTGAAGCGCCCTTGTACGGGATGTGTGTCATCTCGATGCCGGCGAGGCTCTTGAACAATTCGGCCGAGAGGTGCGATGAGCTGCCGATGCCGCCCGAAGCGTAGTTCAGCTTGCCGGCGTTGGCCTTGGCGTAGGCCACGAACTCGGCCACGCTTGCGACCTTGCTGCCGGGGCTGGCGACCATGACGTTCGGCGCCGTGCAGATCAGCGCCACCGGCACGAAGTCCTTCACCACGTCGTAGTTCAGCTTGCTGTAGATCGCCGCGTTGATGCCGTGCGAGCCAGCGTTTCCGACGATCATGGTGTAGCCGTCGGGGGCCGCCTTGGCCGCGAACTCCGAGCCGAGCACGCCGCCAGCGCCAGGCTTGTTGTCGATCACGACCGACTGGCCGAGTTCGCGTGAGATTCTCTCGGCGATGAGGCGGCCCGTCGTGTCCGAACCGTCGCCCGGCGCGCTGGGTACCACCCAGCGGATCGGCTTGGACGGCCAGGCTTGGCCCGAGGCGGCGGGCACACACAGGTTCAGGACCAACAGCAGCGCGAGCGAGGCTTTCACGATCTCTCCTTGGCAAGGGTTGTCACGGGGCCCTCAAGGGCCGTCGGATTCTGGCAGGCGCGACCTAGAATTGACGCGCACGTCAATCGAGCTGCGAAAGATCACAAGCCCATGCCCACGCTGGCCACCAAGCTCAATGTCCGCTCCGAGGACTTCAAGGCCAACGCGGCGGCGATGCGGGCGCTGGTCGACGACCTGAACACCAAGCTCGCGACCATCGCACTGGGCGGCGGCGAAGGCCCGCGGGCCAAGCACCTGGCGCGCGGCAAGCTGCTGCCGCGCGACCGCGTCGAGATGCTGCTCGATCCTGACACGCCCTTCCTCGAGATCGGGCCGCTGGCCGCGATGGGCGTCTACCAAGACCGCGACGGCAGCGACGCCGCCCCCGGCGCCGGCGTCATCACCGGCATCGGCCGGGTCTCGGGCGTCGAGTGCGTCATCGTCTGCAACGATGCCACCGTCAAGGGCGGCACCTACTACCCGCTGACGGTGAAGAAGCACCTGCGCGCACAGGAAGTGGCGCGCGAAAACCGTCTGCCCTGCATCTACCTGGTGGACAGCGGCGGGGCCAACCTGCCGAACCAGGACGAGGTCTTCCCCGACCGCGACCACTTCGGCCGCATCTTCTACAACCAGGCTCAGATGAGTGCTGCCGGCATTCCGCAGATCGCCGTGGTGATGGGCTCTTGCACGGCCGGCGGTGCCTATGTGCCGGCGATGAGCGACGAGACCATCATCGTGAAGAACCAGGGCACGATCTTTCTCGGCGGCCCGCCGCTGGTGAAGGCCGCCACCGGCGAAGTGGTGAGCGCCGAAGACCTTGGCGGCGGCGATGTGCACACACGCCTGTCCGGCGTGGCCGACCATCTGGCCGAAAACGACACCCATGCGCTGGCCCTCGCGCGCCAGGCCGTCGCGGGCCTCAACTGGCGCAAGGCGCCCGAGATGGCCACCGTGCCGCCGCGCGCGCCCAAATGCGACCCGCTCGAGTTGCACGGCGTGATTCCGACCGACACGCGCAAGCCCTTCGATGTGCGCGAAATCATCGCCCGCATCGTCGATGGCAGCGAGTTCGACGAGTTCAAGGCGCGCTACGGCAGCACGCTGGTCTGTGGCTTCGCCCACATCGAAGGCATGCCGGTGGGCATCGTCGCCAACAACGGCATCTTGTTCACGGAGAGCGCCAACAAGGGCGCGCACTTCATCGAGCTGTGCTGCCAGCGCAAAGTGCCGCTCGTTTTCTTGCAGAACATCACCGGCTTCATGGTCGGGCGCAAGGTCGAGAACGAGGGCATTGCGCGCGCCGGCGCCAAGATGGTCACGGCGGTGGCCTGCGCTGCGGTGCCGAAGTTCACCGTCATCATTGGTGGCAGCTTCGGCGCTGGCAACTACGGCATGTGCGGCCGCGCCTTCGGGCCGCGCCTGCTGTGGATGTGGCCCAACGCGCGCATCTCCGTGATGGGCGGCGAGCAGGCCGCCAGCGTGTTGGCCACGGTGCGGCGCGATGGCATCGAGGCCAAGGGCGGGGCTTGGAGCGCAGCCGAAGAAGAAGACTTCAAGGCGCCGCTGCGTAAGCAATACGAAGACCAGGGCCACCCTTACTACGCCTCGGCGCGGCTGTGGGACGACGGTGTGATTGACCCGGCCGACACGCGTCGCGTGCTGTCTCTGGGCCTGTCTGCCAGCCTGAACGCGCCCATTTCCGAGACCCGCTTCGGCGTGTTCCGCATGTGAGTGCTGCATGAAGCCCACGCTCGACGTCCAGCGGTCGCCGCAGGTCGCGCGGATCTTCCTCAACCGCCCCGACGTGCGCAACGCGTTCAACGCCGAGGTGATCGCTGAACTGGCCGCGACGTTCACGCAGTTCGCTGCCGACGCCGAGTTGCGCGCGATCGTGCTCGGCGGCCACGGCAAGGCCTTCTGCGCCGGCGCCGATCTGGCCTGGATGCGCGCCATGGCCGACTACAGCTGGGAAGAAAACCGTGCCGATGCCCAGGGCCTGGCCGACATGCTGTGGACGCTCTACCGTTGCCCGGTGCCCATCGTCGGCCGCATCCACGGCGATTGTTATGCCGGCGGCGTCGGCCTGGCGGCAGTGTGCGACGTGTTGGTGGCGGCCGAGGGCGTCAACTTCTGCCTGTCCGAAGCCAAGCTCGGCCTGCTGCCCGCCACCATCGGCCCGTATGTGGTTCGCGCGCTCGGCGAGCAGGCCTCGCGGCGCTACTTCACTACCGCCGAGCGCTTCGATGCGGCCACGGCCAAGGCGCTCGGCTTTGTGCACGAAGTGGTGCCCGCTGCCGCGCTCGATGCCCAGGTGGACGCCATCGTGGCGGCCCTGGTCGCCAACGGGCCGGCGGCGGTGCGGGCCTGCAAACGCCTGGTTCAGGACTTCGCCGGGCAGCCGATCGACGCTGCGCTGCGCAGCGACAGCGTGGGCCGCATTGCCAGCGTGCGCGCCAGCGCTGAGGGCAAGGAAGGCGTGCAGAGCTTTCTTGGCAAGCGCGCGCCAGCCTGGCTGAAGGATCCTGCGTGACGCCCGACCTCGATCTGACGCATCTGTTCGCGATAGCCGCTGCACTGGGCTGGGCCAGCGGCCTGCGCCTGTACGCGGTGGTCTTTCTGACCGGCCTGGCCGGCAGCCTGGGTTGGGTGCCGCTGCCCAGTGGCTTGAGCGTGCTGCAGCATCCGGCGATGTTGTGGGCCAGCGGCGGCCTGCTGCTGGTCGAGTTCCTGGCCGACAAGGTGCCCTGGGTGGATTCGCTGTGGGACAGCGTCCACACTTTCATCCGCATCCCGGCCGGCGCGGCGCTGGCCTACGGCGTGTTCGGCGGCGACCAAGCGACCTGGGCCACGGTCGCCGCGCTGCTCGGCGGCACCCTGGCCGCCACCGCCCACACCGCCAAGGCGACCGCGCGCGCAGCCGCCAACACCTCGCCCGAGCCCTTCTCCAACTTGGCCTTGTCGCTCGCCGGCGATGCCCTGGTGCCCAGCATGCTGTGGTTGTCGTGGCAGCACCCGGTGTGGTTCTTCGTCGCGCTGGCGCTGGCCCTGGTGGTGATGATCATCACGACAGTGTTGTTGTTCAAGTTCCTGCGCGGGTTGGGCCGCAGGTTGCGCGCACACTTCTTGCCAACAAAGATCGGGACGGGAGCGCATTGATGTTCAAGAAGATCCTGATTGCCAACCGCGGCGAGATTGCCTGCCGCGTGGCCGCCACCGCACGCCGCTTGGGGGTGCGCACGGTGGCGGTGTATTCCGATGCTGATGCCGACGCACGCCATGTGCGGGCCTGCGACGAAGCGGTGCATATCGGCGCTGCGCCGCCGCGCGAAAGCTATCTGCGCTGGCAGCGCATCCTCGAAGCAGCCCAGGCCACTGACGCCCAGGCCGTGCATCCGGGCTACGGTTTCCTGTCAGAGAACGCCGAGTTCGCCCAGGCCTGTGCCGATGCGGGCCTGGTCTTCATCGGCCCACCGGCCAGCGCCATCCGTGCCATGGGCAGCAAATCGGCCGCCAAGACCCTGATGGAAAAGGCCGGCGTGCCCCTGGTGCCCGGCTACCACGGGCGCGACAACGACCCGGCCCTGCTCGCGCGCGAGGCCGAGCGCATCGGCTACCCGGTGCTCATCAAGGCCAGCGCAGGTGGCGGCGGCAAGGGCATGCGCCGGGTTGACCAGGGCGCCGATTTCGCCGCTGCGCTGGCCTCCTGCCAGCGCGAAGCCAAAGCCAGCTTCGGCGACGACCATGTGCTCGTCGAGCGCTACGTCACGCGACCGCGGCATATCGAGATCCAGGTCTTCGCCGACAGCCTGGGCCACTGCATTCACTTGTTCGAGCGCGATTGTTCAGTCCAGCGCCGGCACCAGAAGGTGCTCGAAGAGTCACCCGCACCGGGCCTGAGCGAAACCCGGCGCGCCGAGTTGGGGGCCGCGGCTGTGGCGGCGGCCAAGGCCGTGGGCTATGTCGGTGCCGGCACGGTGGAGTTCGTCGCCGAAGAGTTGGGCGACGGCGACATCCGCGCCTACTTCATGGAGATGAACACGCGCCTGCAGGTCGAGCACCCCGTCACCGAGGCCATCACCGGCCTGGACCTGGTGGAGTGGCAGTTGCGGGTGGCGGCCGGCCAAGCGCTGCCCTTGCGCCAAGACCAGCTGAAGATCCACGGCCATGCGATTGAAGCGCGCATCTGTGCCGAGAACCCCGACGCCAACTTTCTGCCGGCCACCGGCGCCATGCAGGTGGCGCGCTGGCCGGCGCATGTGAGCTTCGAGCGCAGCGACGAGATGCCGCGCATCGACCGCGGCTTCGACGAAGGTGACACCATCAGCCCGCACTACGACTCGATGGTGGCCAAGCTGATCGTTTGGGGCGACGACCGGGCGCAGGCGCTGGCGCGCATGGACGCGGCCCTGGCGGCCACCCACATCGTCGGTCTCCACACCAACGTCGCGTTCCTGCGCCGCGTGGTCAACAGCACCGCCTTCGCCACTGCCGACCTCGACACTGGCCTGATCGAGCGCGAGCGCGCCGCGCTGTTCGACTACGCGCCTCTGCCCCTGGCCTGCGCGGCGGCCGGCGTGGTGGCGCGCGAGCTGGCGCGTGACGCCGCACAGCAGGGCGTCGACCCCTGGTCACGGCGCGACGGCTGGCGCCTGTTCGGTGGCGCGACGCGGCGCTTCGAGCTGGATGTTGGTGGCACGCCGCAGCGCGCGACTTTGCATCGCGGCCATGACGGGGCCTTGACCTTGGCTGTCGGCGAGCAGCGCTGGCCCTTTGCCAGCCAGGCCCTGGGCGCCGACCGCCACGATGTACGCCTGGGCGAGCAGCGCTGGACTCTGTCGGTGTATGCCCAGGGCGAGCGCGTCACCGTCTTCGCCCCGCACGGCAGCCTGGCGCTGCAGGAGATCGACCCGTTGGCCCATGCCGGCGAGGGCGCAGTGGCCGGGCGCCTGACTGCGCCGATGCCGGGCAAGGTGGTGGCCTTTTTGGCCCAGGTCGGCGATCAGGTCAAGGCCGGGCAAGCATTGGCCGTGATGGAGGCAATGAAGATGGAGCACACCATCGCGGCGCCGCGCGACGGCGTCGTCGCC
>JANNGJ010000542.1:0-4930 GCA_031403815.1 Burkholderiales bacterium
GCGCATGCAACTGCGCTGCAGCGCGTAGGCATAGACAAAGGCCAGAGGCAGCACGATCAGGGTCGTGGCCAGCGAGACATAGACGCTGTTCCAGACCGAATCGAAGAGAGCCGGCGTGGAGAAGTAGAGACGGTAGTTGGCCAGGCCGACGAACTCGCCGTTCTGGTTCTGGAAGCTCTTGGACAACAGCGCCCACAAGGGCAGCGCCAGCGCCACCAGCATCAGCCCGATCAGCAGCAGCAGGCCGGCCCGCATCACGATGTCGTCGCGGTCGAGCTGGCGCCGCACCGGCGCGTAGGCCGCTGCGGCGGGCGGGGCGGGAGGGGCCGCCGTGCTCACGGCAATTGCGGCGTAGGCGGAAAGACGCGCAGGCGTTCGGGCGGCAACGCGACAAGCAAGTCCCTGCCGACTTCGATGCCCAGGTCGCGCATCAGGTTGATCGAAAAATCGGCCAGGATGCGCGCCTCGCCGCCGTTGACCGCCAGATCGACGCGGCAAAAGGCGCCGAGGAATTCGATGTCACCGATGTGCGCGCGCAGGGCATTCGGTGTCTCGGCCACGACGCCGCGCACGGCAATGTCTTCGGGCCGCACGGCCAGGGTGACGTCGTGGCCAACGCCGGGCCGCACATCGAGTTCGCAGACCAGGTCGATGCCGGCGTAGCGCACCTGGTTCGCGCCGCTGACAACGGCCGGCAGGAAGTTGGTGGTGCCCACGAAATCGGCCACGAAGGCACTGCTGGGCTGGCGATAGATCTCGGTCGGCGTGCCGACCTGCTCGATCACGCCCTGGTTCATGACGACGATGCGATCGGCCATCGTCAAGGCCTCTTCCTGGTCGTGCGTGACCATGATGGTCGTGACCTTGAGGCGCTGGTGCAGTTCGCGGATCTCAGTGCGCAGGTGCGCCCGCACGCGCGCGTCCAGGGCCGACAGCGGCTCGTCGAGCAAGAGCAGGCCGGGCGACAGTGCCAGTGCGCGCGCCAGGGCCACGCGCTGCTGCTGGCCACCCGACAACTGCGCCGGGTACTTGCGCGCCGCTTCGGGCATGCCCACCAGGCGCAGCAGATCGACCACGCGCGTCTGGCGCTCCACCTTGGACACGCCGCGGCTGACCAGGCCGTAGGCCACGTTGGCGGCGACCGTCAGGTTCGGGAACAGGGCGTAGGACTGGAACACGATGCCGAAATCGCGCTTCGAGGCCGGCAGGGTCGAGATCTCCTTGCCGGCCTGGAAGATGCGCCCCGAGGTCTGGATGTCCAGCCCGGCAATGGCGCGCAACAGGGTTGTCTTGCCGCAGCCCGAGGGGCCGAGAAAGCAGACGAACTCGCCCGGGAAGATTTCGAGCGAGACGTCCTTCAGTGCGCTGAAGGCACCAAACTGCTTGACCAGGCGGTCGATGCGAAGGTAGGCGTCACGCGGACTCGCGCTTGTTTGCATAGATTCCCGTTCGGGCTGAGCTTGTCGAAGCCTGTTCAGAGGCTCTCGAAGGGCCCTTCCTTCGACAAGCTCAGGATGATCGGGACTACAAGCTCACGGCCAACGGTGGCTTGTGGCCATTCGCCCGCGGGTCAGCACCGCGCGCCCCATCACCTCGGCGCCGACTTTGCGTCGTAGCGCTTGGTCCACTCGGCCAGGATCTTGGCGCGCTCCTGGCCCATCTTTTCGAGGTCGATCTTGGCCATGGCCGCGTCGGCGCTGGGCGGGTAGTTTGGCGGCGCCGGGTTCATGCCGGGGAAGCCGACGATGGCGTAGTACTTGCCGTACAGCTCATAGGCACCCTTGCTGATGGCAAAGTCGGCCAGGCGCTGTGCCGCTGCGATGTTCTTCGTGCCCTTGACGATGGCCGTGGCCTCCATGTCCCAGGGTGCGCCTTCCTTGGCCAGAATGATGTCGATGGGGGCACCGGCGGTCTTCTCGCGCGCGCCGCGCATGTCGAAGCCGATGCCGATGGTGCGCTCGCCCTTGGCGGCCTGCACGCAAGGCGCCGAGCCCGAGTGGGTATAGACGGCCACGTTCTGGTGCAGTTTGTCCATGAACTCCCAGGCCGCCTTCTCACCCATGATCTGGATCCAGGCATACACCGCCTGGTAGCCGGTGCCCGACGAGGCCGGATTCGGCATCACGATCGAGTCTTTATAGACCGGGTTGCCCAGGTCGGTCCAGGCGGCGGGCTTGGGCAGGCTCTTCTTGCCGCCTTCCACCGTGTTGAAGCACATCACTGCCAGCCACGCGTCCATGCCGGTCCAGCCGGGCGGGTTGCGGGTGCTGCGGAAGGTGGGCTTGATCAGGTCCAGGCCCTTCGGTGCAAAGGCTTCCAGCAGGCCCATCGATTCGAACAACGCCACGCTGGAAGCGCCCAGGCCCCAGATCATGTCGGCGCGGGGATTGTCTTTCTCGGCCAGGAAGCGCGCCGTGATCACGCCCGTGGAGTCACGCACCCAGGCGATTTCGATGTCGGGGTTGGCGGCCTCGAAGGCGGTTTTGTAGGCACCGACCTGGTCGGCTTCGAGTGCCGAATAGACCGTCAACTTGGTCTTTTGGGCCAGGGCCGGGGTGGCGAAGAGTGCCGCTGCGGCAAGGGCCGCAACGGCCGCCAGCAGATGGCGAAGCACAGACTTGAACATTTGGGGATCCTCCAGTGGAAGTGCATTCCATCTTCCCCGAGCTACGGCTTCATGACAGCCGGGGTTTCCCGCCCATCGGACGCCTATCGCCGACGCCGATGCCAATGACGGTGTGGCGAAGGGTGGGACCGACGGCGGGCCCGCCGCTGCGGCCTCACAGCAGGCGTGATCAGGCGGCCTGGCGCCGCGTGCGCTGCACGCGGTCGCGCGGCAGCGACGCAGCATGCGCCGCGACCTGCGCTGCGAAGGCGTCGGCGGCCGGCGCGAGCGTGCGTTCGCGGCGCCGGATCAGATGGATCGCCGGCACGCGCACCGGCAGCTCGAAGGGCAGCGCCCCGAGCACGCCCAGGCGGCCGTAGTGGCGCGCCAACGAGGCCGGCATCACTGCGGCCATGTCCGACTGCTCGAGCAGTGCGGTGGTGGCCACGGTGGACGCGGTCTCGACGATGTCCAGCCGCGCATGCAGCCCGGCCTCGCGCAACGCATCCTCGAAGCGGCTGCGCTGCGGCGAGCCGGGCGGCTGTAGCACCCAGGACAGCCGCGTCAGCGCTGCCAGGTCGACCTTTGCGCGGCGCGCCATCAACGGGTGGCCGGCGCGCACTACCACCACCTGCGCCTCGCCCAGCAGCGGCAGCGCCTCGAACATGTCGTCGTGACTGCCTTCGGTGAGGCGGCCGAGCACCAGGTCGACCTCGCCGCGGGCCAATTGCGCCAGCATCTGGTCGCTGGTGGCCACCACCAGGCGGACCTCGACGCGCGGGTGCAAGCGCTTGTAGGCCGCCAGCGCCGGCGCCACCAGCTCGGGCATCGCACCGGGCACGCTGCCCAGACGCAGCTGGCCTTGCAGCCCCGCGTCGAGCGCGCGCATCTCCTCGCGCGCCGCGCCGAAGTCGGTCAACAGCTGGCGCGCAAAGCGGATCAGCACCTCGCCGCTGGGCGTGGGCTGCATGCCCCGCGGGCTGCGCGCGAACAGTGCCGAGCCGAGCGCCGACTCGAGCTGCTGCAGCAGCTTGGTGGCCGCGGGCTGACTGACACCCAGCGCGGCCGCCGCACGGCCCAGGTGGCGCTCACGTCCAAGCTGCGCCACCAGCAGCAACTGGCGTGTGCGCAGCCGCAGCAGCGCGGGCCCGTCGGCCAAGGGGGCTGTCATGCACAAATGTATATCCTCGGTTGCGAAAATTCGATTTGTCAGGCATGACAAGGCGGCCTACGCTCGGGCCAGCGGCGCCGTCGACGACCGCCACCACAACGCAGGAGACCCGCCACCATGAACCGCCACTCGCAGCTTCGTCGCAGCACCCTCACGCTGGCCTGGGCCGGCATCGCGCTGGCACTGGGAGCCCCGGCCGTCGCGCTGGCGCAGGCCGCCTATCCCGACAAGCCGCTGCGCATCATGGTCGGCGCCTCGCCAGGGGGCGGCACCGACATCCTGGCGCGCCTGCTGGCCGAGAAGATGGCGCCCGCGCTCAAACAGACCATCACGGTCGAGAACCGGCCCGGCGCGAGCAATACCATCGCCGCCGAGATGACGGCCAAGGCCGCACCCGACGGCTTGACGCTGCTGCTGGCCACCAACACCGGTCAGGCGGTGGCGCCGCATCTGCTCAAGCTCCGGTTCGATCCGTTGAAGGACTTGCAGCCGATCGGCCTGGTGGCCGTGGTGCCCAACGTGCTGGTGGTCGCCGCCAATTCGCCGTACAAGAATGTCAAGGACCTGCTGGCCGACATGCAAGCGCGGCCCGGCGCGCTCAAGTACGCCAGCTCGGGCATCGGCAGTACGCAGCACATCGTCGGCGAAGCGTTCAACCTGTCCACGCGCACCAAGGCGATCCACATCCCCTACAAGGGCAGCGCGCAGGCGCATATCGACATCATCGGCGGGCAGGTGGAGATGATGTTCGACACCACCAGCTCGGCGATGGGGCAGATCAAGGGCGGCAAGTTCAGGCCCTTGGCGATCACCACCGCGCAGCGCAGCGCCGAGCTGCCCGACGTGCCGACGCTGGCCGAGCAGGGTGTGTCCGGCACCGATATCCAGACCTGGTACGCGATGTACGTCACCGCCGGCACGCCGCGCGCGGCCGTTGACCGCCTGGCCACCGAGTTGACCGCGGCGTTGAAGCTGCCCGACGTTCAGGCGCGCATCAAGGGCCTGGGCGGCGAGATCCAGCTCATGAGCCCGGAGCAGTTCGCGGAGATGAACAAGAGTGAATTCGAGCGCTACGGCAAGCTGGTGCGCGACGCGAACATCAAGGCGGAGGGGCAATGAACGCCGCACGGCCGCTCCGAAGGCGTTCGCTCCCC
>JANNGJ010000543.1:0-5988 GCA_031403815.1 Burkholderiales bacterium
GTGGTCATCACCCTGGCGGCGGTCTACGCCGAGCAGGTGCTTGGCTTCAAGGCTACCGAAACCATGATGCTGATCTTTCTGGTCAATGTCGCGGCCGCGGTGGGTGCCTTCGCCTTTGGCTACTGGCAGGACCGTAGCGGCCACAAGCGCGCGCTCGGCGTGACGCTGGTGGGCTGGATCGTGATGACCGTGATTGCCGCCCTGGCCACCACCAAGGGCGTGTTCTGGGGCGCGGCCGTGATTGCGGGCCTGTGCATGGGCTCAAGCCAGTCGGCGGGGCGGGCGCTGGCCGGCCTGCTGGCGCCGCCGGCCCGGTTGGCCGAGTTCTTCGGCTTGTGGGCGTTTGCGACGCGCCTGGCCGCCATCCTCGGGCCGGTCACCTACGGTCTGGTGACCTGGGCCACGGCTGGCAACCACCGCGTGGCCATCGTCTCCACGGCGGTGTTTTTTGTCGTGGGCCTGCTGTTGCTGCGTCCGGTCGATGTGCAACGCGGTGCGCGCGAAGCCCTGCGGCTGGGGTCTGGCACCTAAAATAGAACGAGCGTTCGATTTATCGTCCAGCTGAGCGTGTGAGGTGGGGCGCCTGCCTACAATCTCACTTGACGTTAACGTCAATTCACCCGGGTCGCCGGGCAGCACAAGGAGCAGCGTGTCATGAAGGTACTGGTGCCCGTGAAGCGGGTGGTGGACTACAACGTCAAGATCCGTGTCAAGAGCGATGGCAGCGGCGTGGACCTGGCCAACGTCAAGATGAGCATGAACCCCTTCGACGAGATCGCCATCGAAGAGGCGGTGCGCCTGAGGGAGAAGGGTGTGGCCACCGAGGTCATCGCGGTGTCCTGCGGCGTCACGCAATGCCAGGAGACCTTGCGCACGGCCATGGCCATCGGTGCCGACCGCGCCATCCTGGTCGAGTGTGCCGACGAGTTGCAGCCGCTGGCGGTGGCCAAGCTGCTCAAGGCGCTGGTGGACAAGGAACAGCCGGGTTTGATCCTCCTGGGCAAGCAGGCGATTGACGACGACTGCAACCAGACCGGCCAGATGCTGGCCGCGCTGACCGGGCTGCCGCAAGGCACGTTTGCATCCAAGGTCGAAGTGGCCGATGGCAAGGTCAGCGTCACGCGCGAGATCGACGGCGGCCTGGAGACCGTGCGCCTGTCGCTGCCGGCGGTGGTCACCACCGACCTGCGCCTGAACGAGCCGCGCTACGTCACCCTGCCCAACATCATGAAGGCCAAGAAGAAGACGCTGGATGTCTTCAAGCCGGCCGACCTCGGCGTCGACGTAACGCCACGCCTCAAGACCCTGAAGGTCGTCGAGCCGCCCAAGCGCGGTGCCGGCGTCAAGGTGGCCGATGTGGCGGCATTGGTCGACAAACTGAAGAACGAAGCCAAGGTGATCTGACATGAGCGTCCTCGTTATTGCCGAACACGACCACGGCACCCTCAAGCCTTCGACGCTGAACACGGTGACCGCCGCGCAGCAATGCGGCGGCGAGGTGCACGTCCTGATTGCCGGGCACAACGCCGCGGGTGCGGCGCAGGCCGCCGCCAAGATCGCTGGCGTGGCCAAGGTGCTGCATGCCGACGCGGCGCAACTCGCCGAGCAACTGGCCGAGAACATCGCCGCCCAGGTCGTTGCGCTCGCCCCCGGTTACAGCCACCTGCTGTTCCCGGCCACGGCGCAGGGCAAGAACGTGGCGCCGCGGGTGGCCGCGCTGCTCGACGTGGCGCAGATCAGCGACGCCACCAGGGTGCTCAGCCCCGACACCTTCGAGCGCCCGATCTACGCCGGCAACGCCATCGCCACTGTGCAGTCCCTCGACGCCACCAAGGTCGTCACCGTGCGCACCACAGGCTTCGACGCGGCAGCCCAGGGTGGTGCCGCCGCAATCGAGACCATTGCGGCTGCGGCCGACAGTGGCTTGTCGGTCTATGTCGGCAGCGAGATCGCCAAGAGCGACCGCCCGGAGCTCACAGCAGCCAAGATCATCGTCAGCGGTGGCCGCGCGATGGGCAGCAGCGACAAATTCACAGAAGTGCTGACCCCCTTGGCCGACAAGCTCGGCGCCGCGCTCGGTGCCAGCCGCGCGGCGGTTGACGCGGGCTATGCGCCGAACGATTGGCAGGTCGGCCAGACCGGCAAGATCGTCGCACCCAGCCTGTACATCGCCTGCGGCATCAGCGGGGCGATTCAGCACCTGGCCGGCATGAAGGACAGCAAGGTCATCGTGGCCATCAACAAGGACGCCGAGGCGCCGATCTTCAGCGTCGCCGATTACGGCCTCGAGGCCGATCTGTTCACGGCCGTGCCGGAGTTGGTCAAGGCGCTGTAGCGCGCTGAACCTTGCGACCTGCGCCTGCCCTTCGACAGGCTCAGGGTGATCGGAAATTCGAGCCCAGCCCGCACGGACGGGGCGAGCAGGAGACACCCCCATGAGCTATAGAGCCCCCGTCAAGGACATGCTGTTCTGCATGAAAGACTTGGCCAACCTCGACGCCGTCGCGCGCCTGCCGGGCTTCGAGGGCATGGATGCCGACACCGCGCAGGCCGTGCTTGAGGAGTGCGCGAAATTCAACGAAGGCGTTGTCGCGCCCCTGAACTGGGATGGTGACGTCAAGCCTTCGTCGTTCCACGACGGCACAGTCACGACAACCGCCGGTTTCAAGCCGGCCTTCCGTCAGTTTGCCGCCGGCGGCTGGCAAGGCGTGCAGCACCCGGTCGAGTTTGGTGGGCAGGGCTTGCCCAAGACCATCGGTGCGGCCTGCATCGAGATGTTGAACAGCGCCAACCTCAGTTTCGCGCTCTGCCCCCTGCTGACCGACGGTGCGATCGAGGCCCTGCTCACCGCCGGCACGCCCGAGCAGCAGCAGACCTACATCCCGAAGATGGTTGACGGCAGCTGGACCGGCACCATGAACCTGACCGAGCCCCAGGCCGGCAGTGACCTGGCAGCCGTGCGCACCCGCGCCGAGCCCCAGCCGGATGGCAGCTTCAAGCTGTTCGGCACCAAGATCTACATCACCTATGGCGAGCACGACATGGCCGAGAACATCGTCCACCTCGTGCTGGCGCGCGTGGTCGGTGCGCCGGAAGGCGTCAAGGGCATCTCGCTGTTCATCTGCCCGAAGTTCCTGCTCGACCCGCACGGCAAGCCAGGCGCACGTAATGACGTGCATTGCGTCAGCATCGAACACAAGCTGGGCATCAAGGCCAGCCCGACCGCGGTGCTGCAGTACGGCGACCATGGCGGTGCCGTGGCCCACCTTATCGGCCAGGAAAACCGCGGCCTCGAGTACATGTTCATCATGATGAACGCAGCCCGCTACGCGGTGGGCGTGCAGGGCATCGCGCTGGCCGAGCGGGCTTACCAGAAGGCCGTGAGCTTCGCGCGCGACCGCGTGCAGGGCCGGCCCGTGGACGGCTCGATGAGCACGGCCGCGCCCAACCTTCACCACCCCGATGTCAAGCGCATGTTGATGACGATGCGCGCCTACACCGAGGGCTGCCGGGCCATGGCCATGGTGGCGGCTGCGGCCTACGACGCCTCGCACCACCACGCCGACGCCGAGGTACGCCAGCAGAACCAGGCCTTCTACGAATTCATGGTGCCGCTCACCAAGGGCTACAGCACCGAGATGAGCCAGGAGGTTGCCTCGCTCGGCGTGCAGGTGCACGGCGGCATGGGTTTCATCGAGGAGACCGGCGCGGCGCAGTACTTGCGTGACGCCAAGATCCTGACGATCTACGAAGGCACGACGGCGATCCAGGCCAACGACCTGGTCGGGCGCAAGACGGCGCGCGACGGCGGCCAGACGGCGCGCGCCATCGCGCGCCAGATCGAAGCGACCGAAGCGCAGCTGGCACAGCGCAGCAGCGCGGCGGCCAGGGCGGTGCACAAGCACCTGGCCGCGGCACGCCAGGCCTTTCTGGAGGTGGTTGACTTCGTCGCTGGCCAGACCAAGACCAGCCCGAATGCCGTCTTCGCCGGCTCGGTGCCCTACCTGATGCTGGCCGGCAACCTGATGGCGGGCTGGCAGATGGCGCGCGCGCTGCTGGTGGCGGAAGACCAGCTTGTGGTCGGTCAAGACGTGGCCTTCATGCAGGCCAAGGTCACCACCGCGCGCTTCTATGCCGAACACCTGCTGTCCAAGGCGCCGGGTGTGCGCGACAGCATCGTCGAGGGCCACGCCGCCGTGAACGACATGACACTGGAGTCCTTCTGATGACCTTGCCCCGCGTCTTCGACACCTTGCGCCTGCCTGTCATTGGGGCGCCGCTGTTCATCATCAGCAACCCCAAGCTGGTGATTGCGCAGTGCCAGGCGGGCATCGTCGGGGCTGTGCCCTCGCTCAACGCGCGGCCGGCGTCGCAGCTTGACGAGTGGCTGGCCGAGATCACGGAAACTCTGGCCGCCTGGGACCGTGCGAATCCCGACCGGCCGTCGGCGCCCTATGCCATCAACCAGATCGTGCACAAGAGCAATGACAGGCTCGACCACGACATGCTGGCCTGCGCACGCTACAAGGTGCCGATCATCATCACCTCGTTGGGGGCGCGAACCGATGTCAACGACGCAGTGCACGCCTGGGGCGGCATCGTGATGCACGACATCATCAACAACTTCTTCGCCAAGAAGGCGGTCGAGAAGGGCGCTGACGGCCTGATTGCCGTGGCGGCGGGGGCCGGGGGCCATGCCGGCGTCAAGAGCCCGTTTGCCCTGGTGCAGGAAATCCGTGAGTGGTTCGACGGGCCGCTGGCCCTGTCGGGCGCCATCAGCACCGGCGGCGCCGTTCTGGCCGCCCAGGCCATGGGGGCCGACTTCGGCTACATCGGCTCGGCTTTCATCGCCACCGACGAAGCCCGCGCCAGTGAAGCCTACAAACAGGCCATTGTGGACGGCAACAGCGACGATATCGTCTACTCCAATCTGTTTACCGGCGTGCACGGCAACTACCTCAAGCCGTCGATTCGCGCGGCCGGCATGGACCCCGACAACCTGCCCGAGAGCGACGCGAGCAAGATGAACTTCGGTGGCGGTGACAGCGCCAAGAAAGCCTGGAAGGACATTTGGGGTTGCGGCCAGGGCATCGGCGCCGTCAAGGCCGTGGTGAGCACCTCGGCACTGGTGGGTCGGCTGGCGCAGGAGTACGCTCAGGCGCGCAGCCGCTTGAGTGGCTGAACCCGCGGCAAACGAAGGAGATGGACATGCGCGCCAACCTGGCTTGCTTGGTGTTGGGGGCGGCCCTGCTTGCAGGCTGCGAGTCAGTGGGTGTGGGCATTGGCCTGGGCATCCCGATCGGCTCGCGCGGCGGCGCGGGGATTTCGATCGGCGGCACGTTGCCTTTGCCGGCCAAGGCGCCAGAGCCCGCAGCGGCGTCGGCGGCGCAAAAGTGAGGCTTCAGGCGCCGACCACCTCGGCGTCAGAGTCGCAACCGCGGCCCGCCGCGATCCAGCGCCGCGTCAGCACCCCCAGCCACGGCACGGTTGCCAGGCCGCAGCGGTAGCGTGCCGCGCCGGATTGCCAGCGCAGGGCCCGGCAGGGACCGCGGCGGCGACCACTCACCAGCATGCCCACGGGGCAGGGCTCAGAGAGGCAACAGACCCCACAGCCATTGCACGCCGCGCCGAGCGCCGGCTTGGGCGGCGCCAGGGCTGCGATGTGGATCACGCGCGCACTCATCGCGTGATCCTGTCGCATCGCAGGGGCCGCGATCACTCGAACTGCCAGCGCTTCCCACGCCTGGCGGCGGCTTCGGCCGCAAGCTGAGGATGCTAAAGTGATCAAGTCAAAGTGAATCGGTCCTTCCCGTCCCCTTGCCGGCGCTCATCAAGAGCAGCTCAGCAAGGCGGCATTGCTAGTCCGCCCACCGGTGAAGCCGGGTCGCGGAAGGTTGTGTAACCCACACGAAGCTGCGCAGACCGCGGCGAAAGGTGAGCCAAGATGATGCAGCAAAGCAGGTCGAACTCGTACCTGTTCGGGGGCAA
>JANNGJ010000544.1:0-2047 GCA_031403815.1 Burkholderiales bacterium
AGGGTGCGGCAATGCGCCACGAGCTCATCGGCCGTGAGGCTGTCGTCGCGCTTGACCACATGGGCGTGCACGGCCTCGCCGGTCTTGGCATCTGGCATGCCCACCACGGCAGCCTCCAGCACCTTGGGGTGGCGCGACAGCACGTCTTCGATCTCGTTCGGGTAGACGTTGAAGCCACTGACCAGGATCAGGTCCTTCTTGCGGTCGACGATGCGGAAGGTGCCATGCTCGTCCATCACCGCCACATCACCGGTGTAGAGCCAGCCGGCCTTGAGCACCTCGGCACTGGCCTCGGCGCGCTGCCAGTAGCCCTGCATCACCTGCGGCCCGCGAACGATCAACTCACCCGGCTGCCCAAGGGCCACCTCGACGCCTGCGTCATCGACCAGGCGCACTTCCGTCATCGGGGCCGGCACGCCGATGCTGTCGCGCTGGCGCTTGGTGTTCAGCGGCTGAAAGCAGACCACCGGGCTGGTTTCGGTCAGGCCATAGCCTTCGACCAAGGGCACGCCGGTCAGGCGCTCGAAACGCTCGACCACCGCGTGGTGCATGGCCGCACCGCCGCCGCCGGCCGCCTTCAGGTGCTTGGGCGGAAAGGCCGTGAACCACTCCTCGGCCAGCAGGGCGTTGTACAAGGTGTTGACCCCTGTGACCCAGGTGATGGGGTAGTTCTCGAAGGCGCGCTGCAGGTTCTGAATCGGCCGCGGGTTGGGCACCAGGATGTTGCGCGCGCCGGCCGCGAACATGCACAGGAAGTTCACCGTGAGGGCGAACACGTGGTACAGCGGCAGCGCCGTCAGCACCACCTCGCGCCCGTCTTCGATGTGGCTGGCGCTCATGGCACGCATCTGCGACAGGTTCCAGAGCAGGTTGCCGTGCGTGAGCATGGCGCCCTTGGCCACGCCGGTGGTGCCGCCGGTGTACTGCAACAGGGCCAGGGTGTCGTGATGGCAGGCCTTCGAGTAGGCCTTGGCGTCAGCGCTGGCGGCACGGCCCTGGTTCAGCGCATCAGGCAAGGACGTGACGCTCAGGCCATGGGACGGGATCAGCTTGTTCCAGTACTTCATCACCGCGCGCACGATGGGGCCGACCACGGGCGGGAAGAACTCGCTGACCTGCGTCAACACGATGTGGCGCACGCCAGTCTGGGGCAACGCCTGCTCCAGCTTGTCGGCGAACATGTCGACCGCGACGACGGCACGAGCGCCACTGTCGTTGAACTGGTGCACCATCTCGCTCGGCGTGTAGAGCGGGTTGGTGTTGACGGCGACGCAGCCGGCCTTGAGCACACCCAGCAACACCACCGGATAGGCCAGGCAGTTCGGCATCTGCAGCGCCACGCGGTCCCCGGCGTCGAGCTTGAGCACCTCACGCAGATAGCGCGCGAAGGCATCGCTCATCTCGCCCACCTCGACATAACTCAGCGAGCCATACATGCCATTGGGCATCACGGTGGTGAAGGCGGTCTGGCTGGCGAAACGCGCCACCACCGCATCCGCCAGCACCCCCACACTGGCATGTTCCGGTGCTGGCAAGGTGGGCCGGATGTGCGTCCCGTACTGGCCCAGCCAGGGCTTTAGGTCGTAGGCCGATCTTGAAGTCATGTTGTCTCGTTCTGGTTCTTGGTCTTGATTCGAGATCGCACGAACGCCCGCCAACCGGGCAAGGACTGCATTTCGTCGGCGCCGAACATAGTTCAAGCAAGGAATTTGATAAAGCAGACATTTCGTTATCGTCATTCCCAACAAACCGGAATGTCGAACTCTCCGCCGGCCCGCCGACCCCGCGGCCTGCGCTCATGCCGAGTCGCGTTCAAATCCCTAGAAGCGAAGGGCTGCTCGTGGTTTGTCGCAGCCCGTCGCAGCCCGTTGCGGACGTTTGTTGATGTCGTTGCGCACGCATGCCTGCATCGGCGCGGGGATCGGGCCACTGGGGCACCCTGCTCCGCTCATGTCCCCCGGCTTCGGCCTGCGGCCTTCGCCTCCTCCTTTACTTCACTGCGCACGGTGCCCCAGCGGCCCGATCCACAACCAAAGGTGGCGTGCCG
>JANNGJ010000545.1:0-1563 GCA_031403815.1 Burkholderiales bacterium
GTCCGTGTAGTTTGATTGCGCGGCTACTCTAGCAGGGGGCAATACGCCACGCCAACGCGACTTGTCCCGCCACGGCCTGGCCCGGGCTTGTCCAACACGCATCTCGGATGAGAATCGCGCCACTCCGTCGTCACAGCAGTCGCATGAACTCCAAAGCCGCCCAGCCCAAGACCCCGGCCCCTGTGGCCGCCCGCAAGCGCACGGCCGGCGTCAAGCCACCGAGCCTGGCGCAATCGTTTCAGGCCGCCTACCAGCGCGAACTGGCGCAGCGCAGCGACGCCGCCTCGCCCGAGGCGGGGCTGTGGGCGGCCGCGCACGCCAGCCGCGAGTTACTGGCCGAGCGCTGGATCCGCAGCCAGCAAGAAGACCCTGTCGACAAGACGGCGCGGCGGGTGAACTACCTGTCGATGGAGTTCCTGATGGGCCGCGCGCTGGGCAACGCCGTGGCGGCCCTGGGCTTGGACGAGGCCCTGCGTGCGGCCACCGAAGCCAGCGGCCAGGCCTTGCCCGATGTGCTCGAGCGCGAGGCCGATGCCGCGCTGGGCAACGGCGGCCTGGGCCGCCTGGCGGCTTGCTTCCTCGACTCCTTTGCCACCCTGGGCTTGCCGGCCTTCGGCTACGGCGTGCGCTACCAATACGGCATGTTTGCCCAGCAGATCGCCGGCGGCCGCCAGGTCGAGACGCCCGACGATTGGTTGAAGCGCGGCAACCCCTGGGAGATTCATCGCCCCGAGTTGCGCTGGCTGGTCGGCTTCGGCGGCCGCGTCCAGGCCGACGGCAGTGGCCGGCGCTGGGTGCCGGCCGAGCGTGTCGTCGCCACCGCCTTCGACTTCATCGTGCCCGGCCACGGCACCGAGCGCGTGGCTACGCTGCGCCAGTGGCATGCCAGTTCCGAGCACCCGATCGACTTCGCCGCCTTCTGCCGCGGCGAGCACCTGGCCTCGGGCCGCGAGCGCCTGTCGGCCGACATGCTGAACTGGGTGCTCTACCCCGATGACAGCAGCCACGCCGGCCGCGAGATGCGCCTGAAGCAGGAGTTCCTGCTGGTCAGCGCCTCGCTGCAGGACATGCTGGCCCGCCACCTGCGCGAGGGTCGTGCCCTGCACGACTTCGGGCGCCAGACCAGCGTGCACCTAAATGACACCCACCCCGCGCTGGTGCCGGCCGAGTTGATGCGCCTGCTGATCGACGAACACGGCCTGGCCTGGGCCGAGGCCTGGGCGCTGACGCGCCAGGCCGTCAGCTACACCAACCACACCCTGATGCCCGAGGCGCTGGAGACCTGGGCGGTGCCGATGTTCGAGGCCCTGCTGCCGCGCCACATCGAAATCATCTACGAGATCAACCGCCGCTTCCTCGACGAGGTACGCACGCGCTTCCCGGGCGACGAGGCGCGCGTGGCGCGCATGTCGCTGGTCGACGAGGGAAGCGGTCGGCGCTTGCGCATGGCGCACCTCGCCACTGTGGGCAGCCATGCTGTGAACGGCGTGGCGGCGCTCCACTCCGATCTGCTCGAGGCCAGCGTGCTGAAGGATTTTCATGAGCTGTGGCCCGATCGCTTCA
>JANNGJ010000546.1:0-3999 GCA_031403815.1 Burkholderiales bacterium
CCAGGAGTTGAACCATGAGCAGCAGGAAACTCGTCATCGTCGGCGCATTGGCTTTTGCTGCCGCACTGGCGGCGGGCACCGTCCAGGCCCGCGACCGCAACGACGTGCAATGGTCGGTGACCATCGGCGCGCCCTTGTACACGCAACCCTACCCGGTCTACAGCCAGCCCTACCCCGTCTATGGCCAGCCGTACCCGGTGTACAGCCAGCCCTATCAGGCCCATCCGCAGCGCCAGGGCCACGCCCGCGGCTACCAGCAACCGACGCGCTGGGACCGTGACGGCGACGGCATTCCGAACCGCCACGACCCGGTCTACAACCCGCGTTGGGACCGCGACGGCGATGGCATCCCGAACCGCTACGACCGCGACGAATACGCGCGCTACGACCGCGATGGCGACGGCGTGCCGAACTGGCAGGACCGCAACGACGGCCGCGCCTGGCGCGGTCGCTAGCGGCAGCGCGGCATCGCGGCAGCGCGGCACGCGCCAAGCGGGCGCGTGCCCGTCTGACAGCCGAAAGGGCTATGGCGGCGTTGCGAGCGCCGGCTCGACCGGTGTTTCGATCAGCTCCTCGATCAGGAAGCTGCCGTAGCGTTGCGCTGCCACCGCCTTCATCGCGCGGGCCAGTTCGGCGACCCCCTCGGCTTGTTCGTCCTCGGGCGCGTGGACCACGAGAAAGCTGCAGCCGCGCAGCGCCAGAGCCCGGTGCGACTTGATCAGGTTGATCTCCTGACCGAACTCGGCCAGCGGGCTGGCCGCCGCCACCTGCGCGTTGACCTGGTCCGTCATCTCGGCCGGGGTGTAGCGCACCAGCGCCGCGCTGGCAAAGCCCTGCGCAAGCAGTGCAATCACGGCGGCCTGCACCTGGGCCTCGTCGCGAAACGCGATGACGATGTGCCCGACGGGCTTGAAGACGCCCAACGAGGTGGGCGGATCGGTTTTTTCCATGCGGTCTCCTGGGGCCTGGGCCGAAGTGGCCGTGCGTGCGCACAGCATGGCGGGTGGCTGCGCAACGCGCAGTCGGACGTGCGAGCTTTCGTCTGTCAGAGGCGTCCGACACCCCGCTGGGTGGCGCCGGACTCGCGCGCCTGCCATTGCTCGGCGGCCTGGCCGCAGAACACGGCCAAGGCCTGCAACAGTGTCGCCGTGGCGTGGTTGGCCGCGACGACACCCCCGTAGGCGTCGGGGCTGGCGGCGTCGGCCCGGGTGTCCAGGTCCACCTGGGCCAGCACCTGGCGCGTGGCGTTGTCGGTGAGGGTGGCGCGCAGCGTCAGGCGCACACGGCTGGGCACCACATCGAACTCATGTTGCAAGCGCAGGATCTCGGTGTCCAGGCGCAGGTCAGCGCTGGCGGCCGTCGGAGTCGCGACCACCGCGCGAAAGCGCCCTGCCCGGTCCAGCGCCGAAACCATCAGCGGCGCCAGCATGCGTGCGGGTGTATCGACCCACTCACTGTGCGCGAAGTACTCGAGCTGGTGGGCCTGGCGCACGTAAATGATGCGCTGGCTGTCGAAGCCCGCGCCGGCTTGCGGCGCAGTGATCAGCAGGGTCGGCGCGGCCGCCGCCAAGCTGTTCGACACCGCGCGCGGCGCAGGCGCTGCGCCTGCGGGCGCGGCGTCGAGGGCGAAAAACGCGGGCGGCGCAACCGGCTTGGGTTTGAGCGCGCTGCAGGCAGTCATCAAGCTCGGCAAAACAACGGCGATGGCCAGAACAAAAGCACGCATGGGCAGAAAGGCATTCATGGGGGGCTGGCACCTGGGTTGGTTTCGCCGGGCCCGGGCGGCACCGGGCTGCGGCCGAACAGCAGACTGCTCGGGTTGCGTTCGGTCTGCTGCGTCAGCCGCCGCAGCGAGCCCGACAGCACGCTCAGCTCGCCCAGCAATTGCTGCAATTGCGGCAGCGTGTCGGTGCTGGCACGCTGAACTTCAGCGCCGACGGCGATCACCGTCTTGCCCGCACTGGCGCTCGCCAGCGTGGCCTCGTTGCCGAGCTTCTCCACCGCATCGGCACTGCGGCCGATGCGTTCGATCACGGGGCCGAGCTGGGCCGTCACCCGCGCGCCGTTGTCGAAGGTGCGCGCGGCGCTGGTGACGGTCGCGTCGAGCGCGTCCTTGCGCGCGGCCAGAGTGCGCGAGACCACGGCGATATCGGCCAGGGCATTGCTGAAAGCCAGGCGGTTCTCGACGCTGAGCAGCGCGTCGATGTTGCTCGAGGTGCTGTCGAGCTTGGCCAGCACACTCGTCAGCACGTTCTCCAGCCGCGCGGACAGTGAAGGCTTGGTGCGGATCACCGGGTACTGCTCGGGCGGCGCGGCGCGCAACAGCGGCGACTCGCGCGAGCCGCCGTCGAGCTCGACATAGGCAATGCCGGTCAGACCCTGCGTCTTCAACACGGCGATCGTGTCCTCCTTGATCGGCGTGCCGCGCTCGATGGCGAAGATCAAGCGCACCCGCTTGGGATCCGCCGGGTCGAGGTGGATGCCCTTGACCTTGCCGACATCGACGCCGTTGTACTTGACCGGTGCATTCAGGTTCAAGCCGGCCACGGACTCATCGACCAGGGCCAGATACGGGTCGTAGGCCTGCGCCGTCGCGCCGCCGGCGGCCAGCCACAGCGCGCCGGCGATCAGCGCAGCGCCCAGCGCGAGCACGAAGGCCCCGACCAGCGCAAAGTTCACCTTGGTTTCGATGATGCGCTCCGGTGGGAGCCAGCGGCCTCGGCAGACTGCGCGCCGCGCGCCCGCGGGCCTTCGAAGTAGGGCCGAATGGCGGGGTTGTCCAGTTGCGACAGCTCGGCCATCGAGCCCACCCCCTGCACCTTGCCCTGGCCGAGCACGGCCACGCGGTCGGCCACCTGCCAGAGCAGGTCGAGGTCGTGCGTGATGATCACGATGGTCAGGCCGAATTGGTCGCGCAACTCGCGCACCAGCTCGTCCACGCCGCCGGCACTGATCGGGTCCAGGCCCGCCGTCGGCTCGTCAAGAAACAGCAGCTCGGGGTCGAGCGCCAGCGCCCGGGCCAGCGAGGCGCGCTTCAACATGCCGCCGCTCAACTCCGAAGGGATCTGCGCGCCGACCTCGGGCGCCAACCCGGCCAGCACCAGCTTGGCGTCGGCAATGGTGTCGATCGCCGCGTCATCGAGATCGCTGTGCTCGCGCAGCGGCAGGCCGATGTTCTCCTTCACCGTCAGCGCGCCGAACAAGCCGCCGTGCTGGAACATCACGCCCCAACGCTTGCGCAGCGCGAGCGCGGCGTCGTCGCCAATGTCCTTCAAATCGACACCGAGCACGCGAATCTCGCCCGCGTCAGGCCGGTGCAGCAGGATCATCTCGCGCAGCAGCGTCGATTTGCCCGAACCACTGCCGCCCACCAGCGCAAAGATTTCCGCGCGCCGCACTTCGAGGTCCAGGCCCTCGTGCACGACGTGGTTGCCGAAGCGCGTGGACACGCCGCGCATCTCGATCACGGTTTGCAGTGTGGCCGTGGCGGCATTCATCCGAGTGACCCGTTGCCAGCGACCCAGGGCGTTTGCGCCCGCCGTGAATGTCTGCGGGCAGCCCCGTTGCGGAAGTCCGTTCTCGCGTCTCCGTGGGCCGCGCCGGCCGGGGCCAGCGGGTGCCCGCCTCCGCGAATGTCCTCCGCCCTGGGCTGCGCCCAGGGCTCCCCCTTCATTTCGCTGCGGCGGGCACCCGCTGGCCCCGGCCTCGAGCGTCGTCGCCCCTCCACCTCCGAACAGCCCCTACGCCTCGGATCAGGACGGCGGGGCGCTCTGCTCCGCGAAATTAGGGAGGGTAGGCGGGCGCAGCCCGACTCGGGGGACATTCGCGGAGCAAAGTGCCCCGCTGTCCTCATCTCGCGCAATCGCTCGTACAGGACTGCGAGCGTCTGCAAAGGGCCGCAGGCCGCCCTTCGTTCCTGTGTGGTTGAACACGCCTCGGTATCAGTGCTGCGTCGCACCAAAGCGATGCGCCGGCGTTTGCCGCTGGTGCATTGCTGGC
>JANNGJ010000547.1:0-2681 GCA_031403815.1 Burkholderiales bacterium
GGCTGCGCGCCAGCGCCACCTGGGCCACGATCTCGGCACTGCCGAGCTGGCGCAGCAAGCCGCCCTGCCCCGTCATGCAGAACACGCAACCGACGGCACAGCCGACCTGCGTCGACACGCACAGGCCGTCGCGCGGCAACAGCACGCTCTCCACCGTCTGAGCGTCGGCCAGGTCGATCAAGAGCCGCACTGAGCCGTCGGCCGCCGGGTGCTGCGAGCGCAGGCGCGCCAGCCCGGCCAGGTCCTCGACGAGCGCCGGCAGCTCGGCCCGCAAGGCCTGCGGCAGGAAATTCTCGATGCGGCGCCGGCCACTGTCCTGCGGTTTGGCTTGCAGCCAGCGGCGCAGCACATGCGCCTCGTGGCGCGCATTGGCGCCCAGGCTCTGCAATCGTTGGTGGATGTGTTCGATGCGCATGGCGGCGGCCACTGTAGCGGCTTCGCAGCGGCCAGCGATACTTGTCGGCGAAGGTTGCCGACGCCGATGCAAACCCTGCTGTGCCGCGAATCGCTGTCACCCGACAGTTGCGTGCGCCAGACGGAAGCCATCTACGAGCGCTGGGGCGCGCCCTCGCCGTTGGTCGCCAAGTTCGTGCCCGGCTTCGCCGCCGGGGCCTGCTGGGTCTGGCCGCTGCGCTCGTGCTCTACATCGCGGCCAAGGCCTTGCAGCGCTACCAGCTCATCCGCACGCTGCGCATGGCGCGCGTGAGCGCATGGCCGACGAAGTGATCGTCTATTGCGCCTGCCCCAACGAGGCCAGCGCGGCGATGGTGGCCAAGAAGCTGATGCGCGCCGGCTTCAAGCGCGTGCGCCCGCTGGCCGGCGGCATCGAGGCCTGGGTCGAGCGGGGCTACGAAACAGAGGGCTCGGCCGCTTGATCAGCCGCGCTGGTGCAGCTCGATCACGTTGCGATCGGGGTCGCGCACGAAGATGCCCTTCATGCCGGGGCCGAACTGGATCGGGCCGCCGCTAAGCGGGATGCCGGCCGCTTCGAGCTGCGCCTGCGCTGCGGCGATATCGGGGCACAGCAGCGCGAAGTGCGTGATGCCCGGGTGCTTGTCGGCCACGTCCATCAGGATGTTGGGTGCGTCGGCGCTCGGCGCGTTGAGCACCAGGTTGATTTCGACGCCCGACGGATGCTCGAGGATCGCCACCGGCTCGGGCCCGATCGGGCCGGCGGTCTTGCTGAAACCGAGCAATTCGTAGAAGCGCACCGAGCGCGCAATGTCGTGCACGCGGATGCCGATGTGGGCCAGGCCGAGAATCGGAATCGCTGCAACCGGGGCTTGCGGGTTCGTCATCCTGTCTCCGCTGCGTTCGATGGGGGGCGACCGGTGCCGCACAGGCACCGCGTCGGGCAGCGAAGAATAGCGCCAGGGAGCGCCGTCGATGCGCCGCGCCCAGACAGACGCATGACCTCAGCGCTACCATCGGCGCAGTGCTGTCGCCCGATGTCAATGCAACATCACCACGAGACCTATGGCCATGTTCTCCGCTGAGTTTTTGATCACTTCGCTCGTCGTCGTTCTCATCCCAGGCACCGGTGTCGTATTCACCGTCGCCACGGGACTCAGCCAGGGTCGGCGCGCAAGCTTGTTTGCCTCTTTGGGTTGCACGCTCGGCATCGTCCCGCACCTGCTCGCCACCGTGCTCGGTCTTGCCGCGCTGATGCACACGAGCGCCTTGGCCTTCCAGTTGCTCAAGTACGCAGGCGTGGCCTACTTGTTCTACTTGGCTGTGGCTACCTGGCGCGACCGATCGGCATTCGCCGTTCAACCCGAACAGGGCCAGACCGGGCCCCGCCAGTTGGTCGTCAAGGCATTTCTATTGAACATCCTCAACCCCAAGCTCACCATTTTCTTTCTTGCCTTCCTGCCCCAGTTCGTGGAACCCGGTGCGAGTTCGCCGCTGCTGAGTCTGCTGGGTCTGAGTGGCGTGTTCATGGCCATGACATTCGGCGTGTTCGTCGTCTATGGCCAGCTGGCGCACGCCTTTCGCAAGGGCGTCATCGAATCACCGCGTGTTCAAGCCTGGCTTCGCCGCGGGTTCGCCACGGCCTTCGCCGGCCTTGGCGCCCAACTGGCGCTTTCGGAGCGGTAGTCGGACCTGAATCGCGACCCGTTCGGCGCTGCGTCGTAGTCAAGCACCCTGCACGCGCACGCGGCTCTCGCCCAGCATCACTTCATCGCCCGCTCGCAGCTTGCGCCCGCGCCGGGTATCCACCTCGCCATTCACCCGCACGCCGCCCCCGGCAATCAAAGCCTTGGCTGCGCCGCCGAAGGCCAGGCCGCTGGCCTTGAGCAGGGCCTCGAGCGTGATGTGCTCGCCGCGCAGCGCGAAGTCGACAGGCTCAGCCATCAATACACCACCACCGAGCGAATCGACTCACCGCGCTCCATCAGCGCGAAGCCTTCATTGATGTCTTCGAGCTTGAGCGTGTGCGTGATCAGCGGGTCGATCGCGATCTTGCCGTCCATGTACCAGTCGACGATCTTGGGCACATCGCTGCGGCCGCGCGCGCCGCCGAAGGCCGAGCCCTTCCAGACCCGGCCGGTGACCAACTGGAACGGTCGCGTTGCAATCTCCTGCCCCGCCGCGGCCACGCCGATGATGATGCTCTGGCCCCAGCCCTTGTGGCAGCACTCGAGCGCCTGGCGCATCGTGGTGGTGTTGCCGATGCATTC
>JANNGJ010000548.1:0-2666 GCA_031403815.1 Burkholderiales bacterium
GCGCGCCGCCGAAGACGGTGAAGTCCTGGCTGTAGACGAAGACCAGCCGGCCATTGATCATGCCGTAGCCCGTCACCACGCCGTCGCCGGGGATCTTGTTGTCCTGCATGCCGAAGTCGGTGCAACGGTGCTCGACGAACATGTCCCACTCTTCGAAGCTGCCTTCGTCGAGCAAGAGTTCCAGGCGCTCGCGCGCTGAGAGCTTGCCCTTCTTGTGCTGGGCCGCAATGCGTTTCGCGCCGCCGCCCTGGCGCGCCGCGCTGCGCTTGCGCTCGAGCTGGTCGATGATGTCGTGCATGGTGTCTCGTCTCCTTGGATTCAGTTCTTCTCGAACAGGTTGAGCAGTGCACGCGCTGCCATGGTCGGCGCCGTGCGCGCGGCCTCGACCTGGGCCAGCACCGCGGGCAGGGCCGCGCGCACGCCGGCGTGTTGCTCGAAGTCGGCGCGCAGCCTGGCATGCACGATGTCCCACAGCCACGCGCGGCGCTGCGCCTGGCGCCGCGCATCGAAGGCACCGCTGCCGCGCCGCTGCGTGGCCTGGGCCTGCACCGCGGCCCAGAACTCCGCCAGGCCCTCGCCCTTGAGCGCGCTGAGCTTGAGCACCGGTGAGGCCGCCGCGTGCGCCGCGCCGCCCTGGTGGCCAAAGACGCGCAGGGCACTGCTGATCGTGGCCTGCGCCCGCGTGGCCGCGGCGTCGTCGAGGTCGGCTTTGTTGATGACTACCAGGTCGGCCAGCTCCATCACGCCGCGCTTGATGGCCTGCAAGTCATCCCCGGCATTCGGCAGCTGCAGCAGCACGAACAAATCCGTCATGCCCGCCACCGCGGTTTCGCTCTGGCCGACACCCACCGTCTCGACGATCACCACGTCAAAGCCCGCCGCCTCGCACGCCAGCAAGGCCTCCCGCGTGTGTTCGGCCACGCCGCCGAGCGCACCCGAGGTTGGGCTGGGGCGAATGAAGGCCGCATCGTTGACCGAGAGCCGCTCCATGCGCGTCTTGTCGCCCAGGATGGAGCCGCCCGAGATGCTGGACGACGGGTCAACCGCCAGCACCGCAAGCTTGTGGCCCTGGCCGATCAAGAACAGGCCCAAGGCCTCGATGAAGGTGCTCTTGCCCACCCCCGGCACGCCCGAGATGCCCAGGCGCAGAGCTTGCCCGGTGTGGGGCAGCAGTTCGTCGAGCAGCGCGTCGGCCTGCATGCGGTGGTCAGCGCGGGTTGACTCCAGCAAGGTGATGGCCTTGGCCAGGGCGCGGCGGTCGCCGCTCAGCAACGCTTCACCCACTCGGCCGCTGACCTGTGCCGTCCCCCGTGCGCCCTGAGCCTGTCGAACGGCTGCAGCGTCCAGCGACTGCCCTTCGACAGGCTCAGGGCGAACGGGGGCAGCCGCTACATGGCGAGCGGGAGCAGCCGCTCCAGGGCGAACGGGAGTAGCCGTTCGTGCTGAGCTTGTCGAAGCACCGTGCGACTTGGCAAGGTCACTGATTTGCGCCCAGTCTCCCGCCATCAACGCTTCCTTCTTCGCCCGACTCCAGCCCTTCAGCTTGCTCTCTGCAACCAAGGCCTCGTCGCGCGTCGCGGTCTCCTGCGACCAAACCAGCTCCACCGGGCGACGCTCATGGGTGTAGCCCGCGATCTCACCGGCTTGGTGTTGCGCGACACGGTGCACAAGGTCGTCCGAGTGCCCGAGGTAGTACGAGCCGTCGGCGCAGCGGAGCATGTAAACGAAGAAGGGTTTCACGGGTGCGTGCGGCCCTTCGACAGGCTCAGGGCGAACGGTGCCGGTCCGATCGTCCTGAGCTTGTCGAAGGACAGGCTCGATGCGAACGGGGCGGGTCGCATCACGGAGCAACCGCCTTCTTGATTTGCTCCAGCACATCCTTCGCACTGGCCGGAATCGGGGTGCCGGGCCCGTAGATACCCTTCACACCGGCCTCGTAGAGCATCTCGTAATCCTGCTTCGGGATCACGCCGCCGACGAAGACGATGATGTCGTCGGCGCCCTGGGCCTTGAGTGCTTCGATGATGGCAGGCACCAGGGTCTTGTGGCCGGCAGCCAGCGTGCTCACGCCCACGGCATGCACATCGTTCTCGATCGCCTGGCGCGCGCATTCTTCGGCGGTCTGGAACAACGGGCCGATATCGACATCGAAGCCGAGGTCGGCGAAGGCGGTGGCCACGACTTTCGCGCCACGGTCGTGACCATCCTGGCCGAGCTTGGCGATCATCACGCGCGGACGGCGGCCTTGCTGTTCTGCGAAGGTCGCGATCTCGGCCTTGAGCTGGTCCCAACCCTCGGCGCTGTCGTAGGCGGCTGCATACACACCGGTCACCTTTTGCGTATCGGCGCGGTGGCGCCCCCAGACTTTTTCCAAGGCATCGCTGACTTCACCGACTGTAGCTCGCAGGCGCATAGCCTGGATGCTGAGGTCGAGCAGGTTGCCGCCGACGCCGGAGGCACTGCTGGCTGAGCTGCCCGCCTCGGCGCACGCGCTCAGCGCGTCGAGCGCCGCCTGCACCTTGGCGCCATTGCGCGCCGCACGCACCGCTTTGAGGCGCGCGACCTGGCCGTCGCGCACGGCGTGGTTGTCGATGTCGCGCACTTCCATCGGGTCCTGCTTGTCGCTGCGGTACCTGTTGACACCCACGATCACATCGCGCCCGGCG
>JANNGJ010000549.1:0-4340 GCA_031403815.1 Burkholderiales bacterium
ACTCCCGCCGTTCGCTTCGCTCTCTTTGCTCAAACAGTTTCGGCGAGTCAGATGACGAAGCGCGCTGCGCGCGCCGACCTCAGGCCTGCGCTGCTCACCGCTCCACAGTGAGCCACCGCCGCACACCGCCAGCCGCGAGGCGTAGAACGACCGAGTGACGGGCAAGCAGGAGGCGCAGCCCGCGCACCTCAGCCGAACGGCTGCCCCGGCTGCGGCGCGCCGAACAGCAGGCCTTGCAACTCCTCGCAGCCAAGCGCCACGAGGAAGTCGCGTTGAGCCACGGTCTCGACGCCTTCGGCGATCGTGGCCATGCCCAGGCTGGTGGCGAGCATGACGATGGCGCGGGCGATGGCGGCATGGCCGCTGTTGTCGGGCAGGCCGTGGACGAAGCTGCGGTCGATCTTGATGCGGTCGATCGGCAGGCGGTTCAGGCGGCCGAGCGACGAGTAACCGGTACCGAAATCGTCGATGGCGATGCGCACGCCCAGGGCCTTCAGGTCGGCCAGGGTGGCCGACACAGCGTCGATGTCGTCCATCAGCATGCGCTCGGTGATTTCGAGTTCGAGCCATTCACCGGCCAGGCCTTCTTCGTGCAGCACCTGGGCCACGCTGGCGCCGAAGCCGGCGTCGCGGAACTGCAGTGAGGCCACGTTCACTGATACCGGCAGCTTGTGTCCGGCCGCGTGCCAGCGCCGCGCGGCGCGCACGGCTTCGCGCAGCACCCACTGGCCGATGGGCATGATCAGGCGCTGCTGCTCGGCCAGCGGCATGAAATGATCGGGCTGGACCAGGCCGCGGCTCGGGTGCTGCCAGCGGATCAAGGCTTCGGCGCCCACCAGGGCACCATCGGCCGCACGCACCTGCGGCTGGTAGTGCAGCACGAACTCGCCGCGCGCCACCGCCTGCGTCAGTTGCGATTCGAGCTCCAGCGCGGCCAGCGCACGCTCGCCGAGCGCGGGCTCGTAGCAGCGCTGCGTGGCCCGGCCCTGCTGCTTGGCCAGGTACATCGCTGCATCGGCGCAGCGGATCAGGTCGGACGGCGTGTCGGCATGCAGCGGGTACAGCGCGATGCCCACCGAGGGCGTGACGGAGATCCGCCGCCCTTCGAGCAGCAGCGGCGCGGCGAAGGCGACGAGGATCTTGTTCGCCACCTCCTGCACGTCCGTCAGCGGCAGCGCACCGGGCAGCAGGACCAGGAACTCGTCGCCGCCGAAGCGCGCCACCACGTCGCTGGCGCGCAGCAACTGCTTCAGGCGCTGGGCCAGGGTTTGCAGGAGCACGTCGCCGGCCAGGTGGCCGAGCGAATCGTTGACGCGCTTGAACTGGTCGAGGTCGATGAACAGCAGCGCACCTTCGGCATCCCGCGCACGCCCGCTGAGCATCAGGGCCTCGAGCCGCTGCATGAAGGCCATGCGGTTGAGCAGGCCGGTGAGCGGATCGTGGTGCGCCAGGTGGTGGATGTGCGAGCGCGCAGCTTCGCGGTCGCGCATGTCGCGCACGATCGTCATGCGCAGGCGTTCGCCGCCGCGCTCGATGGTGCGCACGATGAACTCGACCGCGATACGCGTGCCGTCCTTGTGCAGCAGCACGCTCTCGTAGGCGGTTTCTGCGCCGGTGGCCATCACCTCCAGCACCTTGGGCACCTGCTCGGGGGCGATGAATTCGAGGTTCTTGCGGCCGACGATCTCCTGCAGCGTGTAGCCCAACAGGGCCAGCAGCGGCGGGTTGGCATCGGTGATGATGCCGTCCTTGTGGAAGGCGATACCTTCCACGCTCGCCTGCATGAACTTGGCCAAGCGGTCCTCCGATTCACGCACCGCGCGCTCGGCTTCGCGGTGGCGCGTGAGGTCGTTGATGAGCACGAAGGCCGCCAGCACTTTGCCGTCTTCGGCCAGGTGCGGCACCATCTGGACCTCGATCCACTGCGTGCCTTTGGCCGTCTGCAACTGGCGCTCGTAGCGCGTCGGGCGGCCGGCAGTGACTTCATCGACATAGGGCTGGATCAGGCGCGCGGCCTCGACGCCGATGACCTGCGCGAACGTGCGGCCGAGGATGGTTTCTTCCGTCAGGCCGAAGGTGCGCGCATAGCTGGCATTGGCGAACAGGCAGCGGAAGTCGTCGGCAGAAAACAAGGCCATCATGGCCGGCACGTTGTTGCCCACCATGCGCAACTGCTGCGCCTGCTCGCGCGCACCCGCTTCGGCCAGGCGCACGGCCGACACGTCGTGCAACTGGCACAGGTAACGCCCGGCCAGCGGCAGCCAGCGCGCACTGCAATCGACCCAGGCCGTGGTGCCACCGCGCGTGGCGCGCAGTGCGAGCTGTAGGATGAAATCGCGCTGGCCCGCCAGGGCCCTCAGCAGCTGCGGCAGCTCCTTCGGATCGAGCACGGCGCGCCAGCCCGCACCGCGCGCGGCCTCGGCGCTCAAGCCGGCAAACTCGCTGAACGCCGTGTTGACGGCCGTGGCGTGGGCGTCGGTGGTGAGCACCAGCACCGGCGAAGGCAGCGAGTGCCAATTGGGCTGCACGATGTCGTCGCGCTCGACGCTGCGGCGATCAGGTGGATCTGGCGTCATGGCGCGTCAATGCCCTTGGACCACACGCGCAGCCAGACACAGGTCTTCCCAGGCCCGCGCCTTGTCGGTCAAGGTGCGCAGCAGGTAGGCGGGGTGGTAGGTGACGACCACCGGCACGCCGCGGTAGTGGTGCACGCGGCCGCGCAGTTTGCCCAGCGGCTCGTCGCTGTTCAGCAGCGCCTGGGCCGCAAACCGGCCCATGGCCAGGATGATGCGCGGCTGCACCAGCGCAATCTGGCGCTCCAGAAACGGCGCGCACTGCGCGGTTTCGGCCGGCACCGGGTTGCGGTTCTTCGGCGGCCGACACTTCAGGGTGTTGGCAATGAAGACCTGGCGCTCGGGCGGGCCGTCTTGGCGTGTCAGGGCCAGGGCACGCAGCATGTTGTCGAGCAACTTGCCCGATTCACCGACGAAGGGCTCGCCCTGCGCGTCCTCCTGCTCGCCGGGCGCCTCGCCAACGATCATCCAGTGCGCCCGCGGGTGGCCGCTGCCGAACACGGTTTGCTGGCGCGACTCGCACAGGCTGCAGGCGCGGCAACTGCTCACGGCGCTGCGCAAGGCGGGCCAGTCGAGTGCGGCGACTTCGGGGCGAGTGGTCGCTGGCTTCGGCACGGTAGCCCGTTCACCCCGAGGTATCGAAGGGCCTTCGACGGGCTCAGGCCGAACGGGACGTTGCGCAACGGCTGGCGGCGGCGCAGGCCCGAACAGGCGCACACCCATTGCCTGCAGCATCGCGCGCTGGCGTTCACTCCAGCGCATCGGCCCGCTCCCCGGTGGCCAGGCGCATCACACAGGCGTCTTCACGCTGGCCAGCGGCGGCAGGGTAGTAGCTGCGGCGCCAGCCCACCTGCTCGAAGCCGTAGCGGCGGTACACCTCGCGAGCGCGCTGGTTGCTCTCGCGCACTTCGAGCCACAACCAGACCGCACCGGCCTGGCGGCAGTCTGCCACCAGGCCATCGAGCAAGCCGCGCGCCAGGCCGCGGTGTTGCCAGGCCGGCGCGACGGTCAGGTTGAGCAGGTGCATCTCCTGCACCCCGGGCATGGCCACGCAGTACGCACAGGGCTGTCCGGTCGCATCGCGCAACACCACCGCGCTGTAGCCGGCGGCCAGCGAGTCGATGAAGTTGCCACAGCTCCAGGCAAACGGGTAGACGCTCTGCTCAATGGCCATCACGGCATCCAGGTCGGCCAGGGTCAGCGGCTCGCGCTGCGAGGGTGGCGGACTGAACTGCAGTTGTGCGCTCATGCGGCAATCACCCCCGTCTTGGCCAGGGCGGCGGCACTGCGTTCAGCCGTCGTCTGCGCCACCTTGTCGCGCAGGTAGAGCGGCAGGGCGAGTGCGGCGTCCATCGCCTCACCGCGGCGCCAGGCCGCGCGCGCCAGGCTCGCCAGGGCGGCGGCGCGGTCTCGCGGCGCGGTGATGCGCAGCGCCTCGCCGCTGGGCAGGCGCGCGCCAAAGGCGTCCAGTGCCGACCCCACCACACAGGCCGGCGGCTCACGGCGCCAGGCCTCGGCCAAGGCCGCCACCGGCCACAGCGCCGGGGCCTGATCGACCCACCAGCCATCGAGGCTGTACAGGTAGGCCGCGGCATAGACCTCGTCCATGCGCGCATCCATCGCCACCCAGAGCCGGTCGGCTGCGGCGCCGTGCTGGGCCCGCGCGTCTTCGGCCACCAGGGCCAGGCTGTCGATGGCCAGCACCGGCAGCCCGGCACCGAAGGCCAGGCCTTGCGCCACCGAGCAGGCGGTGCGCAGGCCGGTGAA